>JBKJKB010000120.1:0-16140 GCA_046597675.1 Gemmatimonadaceae bacterium | reverse complement strand
GAGACAATGCCGCGCACGATGAACAACATCGGCTTTTACTCCTCGCTCGATTTCGTCCCGGGTCCGCTGACGATCACGCTGTCGCTGCCATCAGCGCTCGGCGCGACGAAGGTAGTGGAGCTGAGCCGGATGACCGGCGAGCAGCGCGACGCCGCGATCGCCCAGTGTGCGGACCTGCTCGCTACGCTCTGTCCGGGATACGACTTCACCCGAGAGCTGCGGCTCACGCACGAGCTGGGACTGGGCGACACGGTCCTCAGCTACAGCGACTCCGAGCTGAGGGCGTTCGCGCTCTGTCATTCCGCGCCGCTGGTGGAGGGTCGGGAGCGGGAGGAGATGCGGGTGCTCAAGCTCGTGGCGCGCGACGACGATGCCTTCGCGCGGATCGTCGTGGATCTCGCGGCCTACGCGCGGAAGATCGGGACGCGGACGATGTCAGTCAGAGTGCAGGGCGCGTACGCGACAGCGTACCGGATCCTGGTGGGCCAGGGGGCGAGGGTGCGATGGACCGATCTTCGGATGACCGCGGAAGGGTACGGGGAGATCGTGCCGAAGACCGGAGTTGTGCTGTCGAACTGGGAGATATAACCTCGAAAGCGGCTCAGAACATCGACTCGATCGCGTTTCGCAGTGTCACCCGGCGCACGTACTCGATCTCCTCCGGCACAAACGGAACGGGACTGATCCCGAACGTCCGCCGGATCTCGTTCTCCGGCACAGTGTTGTCGATCGACAGCAGATCGAGCAGCCCGGTCGTCACCGGCGGCCTGGGGACGACGCGCTGCATGAGCGCGACGAAGGGGCGGAGCACCGCAACGGGAACCGGCAACAGCATGCGCTGCGTGCGCATCGCGACGAGAATCAGCTCGGTCATCTCGCGGAGTGAAAGCTCGGCCGGCCCGCCGAGTCCGTAGGCGTTGCCGATCGTATCGTCGCGGTCGAGTGAGATCGCGACCGCGCTGGCAACGTCCCGTACCGCTACCGGCTGAAAGCGCGCGCGACCGCCCCCGGGAATGGGAAAGACCAGGGGGCTGAGGCGGATCATCCGCGCGAGCACGTTTATGAAAGCGTCCTGCGGGCCGAAGATGACTGAAGGCTTGAGCGCGGTCCAGCGCAGTCCACTCCCGCGCACGGCGTTCTCGGCCACGCCCTTGCTGCGCAGAAACTCGTACGGCGAGCTCGACGATGCGCCGTTCTGCGACATGTAGATGAATCGCGTCGCGCCGGCGCTGGCGGCCTGCCGCAGGAGCGTCCGGGTCGCTTCCGTGTTGGACGACGCGTAGCTGTCCTTGCCGCTCTCGATCGCGATCGCCGCGAGATGCACGACGGCCGACGCACCCTCCAGCGCGGAAGCAAGCGCGCGCTCGTCGCGGATGTCGCCTACGCGCAGCTCGAGCTTCTGTTCGCCGAGCCGCGATGCCCCCTTGGCTGCGTCGCGCACGAGCGCGCGCACCTTCCATCCGCGCAGGATGAGCTCGCGACAAGTGTGCATGCCGACGAATCCGGCCGCGCCCGTCACGAGCACCGGCTTGTCCCGGCCGGCTGCCGGCGCGAGAGGCTGCGCCGCTACGGCGGTGGCGGATCCGGAATCGTCAAAGTCAGCGCCCGGGCGGTAGATGCTCAGTCCCTCGAGCGTCGTGGACCGGACGTATCGCGCGCGGCGATGCCGTAAATGAGCAGAAACACTCCGGCGGTCAGCAGAATGTGTACCCAGCCTGGCGCCACTGTAGTGATCGTAACGTACGCCCAGATGGCGAGCATGAGTACGGCGGAAATCAACGCCGGGATTGCGTGAGATTTCGTTTGACGCGCGCGTGCCGCATCCGTAGTTTTCATGGAAGAATCAGGGTTTGCAGCTGGGGCGGAGAGCTCATTTTTTGAGCCGATAAGTCCATTGAGTGGGTTCGATAAGCTGTGTTGACGTCACGCCCCAGTGCGGGGAAGACGGAAGGCATGGTGAGGACCTCATATATTCGATTGGGCTTCAAAAAACCTCTTCGTTCCCAGTTTTGGATTCCGCCGGCGCCTGTCGCGTTCGGCGGAGTTTCTTTTCCGCTGATATACTACGCCCAATATGGCCCGCGTGACAGTCACGCGCCGCTTGCGGTTCAATGCGGCGCATCGAGTTCACAATCCGGCGCTCTCCGACGACGAGAACGCCGCCATCTTCGGGAAGTGCAACAACCCGAACTGGCATGGTCATAACTATATCCTGGACGTCTCCCTTGAAGGAGACATCGATGAGCGCACCGGGTATGTCTTCGATCTCGCTGCGCTGAAGCAGCTGGTCGAGCGCGAGGTCGTCGACAAGGTAGATCACCGCAACTTCAATCTGGACGTCGATTTCATGGAGGCGGTCATTCCGACGTCCGAGAACATCGTCGTCGCTTTCTGGCGCCTGCTGGTCGACCGCGTGAAGCCCGCGCGGCTGTCGAAGCTCGTGCTCTGGGAGACCGAGAACAATTATGTCGAGTATACCGGTGGCTGACCGATCGAAGAAGCGGGCCGTCGCGGCGGTCGAGGGCCTGCCCGAAGAAGAGCTCGCGGCGCTCGTACGGCGGCAGCTCGAGCTGGTGGGGGAGAACCCCGACCGCGACGGACTCCTCAAGACGCCGACCCGCGTAGCGAGCTCGCTCAAGTGGCTCACGCGCGGCTACGACCTGGACGTCGCGGATGTCGTCGGGGACGCGATCTTCGAGGAAAAGCACGACAACATGATCATGGTTCGCGACATCGAGGTGTACTCGCTGTGCGAGCACCACATGCTGCCATTCTTTGGCAAGGCGCATGTCGCGTACATCCCCAATGGCAGGATCATCGGATTGTCCAAGCTGCCGCGGGTGGTGGATGTATTCGCGCGTCGCCTGCAGGTGCAGGAGCGGATGACGGAGGAGATCGCCCAGGCGCTCACTGACATCCTCCAGCCGCGCGGAGTGGGAGTCGTGATCGAGGCCTTCCATCTGTGCATGATGATGCGCGGAGTCCAGAAGCAGAACTCGAAGACGATCACGTCGGCGGTACGCGGCGTTTTCCGCGACGACTACAAGACGCGCGACGAGTTTCTCCGGTTGGCGCATAGCAACGGCGGCTAGGATGTGGCAACCGCTCGCCGGTCGTACCGCGGTGGTCACGGGCGCATCGCGCGGGATCGGTGCCGCGACGGCCAGAGTGCTGGCGAAGGCCGGAGCGCGGGTCGCGCTCATGGCCCGCACCCGCTCTCAGCTCGACAGTCTGGCCGCGGAGATCGGCGGGATCGCGGTAGAGTGCGATCTGCGCGACCGGGCGAGCCTGGACGCCGGAGTGAAGCTCGCGCTGAGCGGGCTCGGCGACGCTCCGGACATTCTCGTGAACAACGCCGGCGTGTTTCGCACCGCCCTGATGGGTGAGCTTCCGGCGGACACGATCGAAGATTCGGTCGCGCTGAATCTCGTCGCGCCGCTGCTCGTCGTGAGCGCGTTTCTGCCGGGAATGCGCAAGCGTAACCGCGGCCACATCGTCACCATCGGGTCGATAGCCGACAGGAAGATCCTGGAGGGTAACAGCGTGTACTCGGCGACCAAGTTCGGCGCTCGCGCGATGCACGAGGTGATGCGCGCCGAGCTGAAGGGGAGCGGGATTCGCGCGACGCTCGTCTCGCCGGGATCTACCGATACATCGCTATGGGACGACGCCGGCGAAGGGGATTTTCCGCCGCGATCGGCCATGCTCTCGGCGGAGTCCGTGGCGGACGCCATTCTGTATGCGGTGACGCGCGAGCCGGAAACCAACATCGACGAGCTCCGCCTCACGAGATCGTAAGAGTCGCCGGCCGAAAATGTTCATCGAGCTGATCGACCTGCTGCGTTGCACGCGGCCGCATGAGGACAGCTGGCTTGTGGCCACGTTCCATGAGATGCGGGAGCGGGACGTCGTCGAAGGGCTGCTCAGCTGCCCGGTGTGTGGAGCGCGGTACCCGGTCACGGAGGGCGTGGCATGGTTCGATGTCGCGCCCGATGCCCGTGCTGACGCGGCGCATGCGCGAGACGAAGATGGAATACGGGTGGCCGCTTACCTCAATCTCGTCGAGCCGGGGGTCGTCGTGCTGAGCGGTGCGTGGGGAAGCGCGGCGGAGCTCATCGCGAAGCTCGGGAGTACGGTGATCGCGCTCAATTCGGCCGAGTCTCCCATGGATGCGCGAGCGTCACGCATGCGATCCGACGGTATCGTGCCTCTGGCGCGCGAGTGTCTCGACGGAATCGCGCTCGATTCTCCAGCGCCACGGTTGATCCAATCCGCGGCGCTGGCGCTGAAGATTGGAGCGCGCATGGTGGCGCCTGCCGTGGCACCGGTTCCCGACGGCATGGTCGAGCTCGCGCGAGACGAGCGTTACTGGGTTGCGGTCCGCGAGGGTGGGAGCGCGAGCGCGCCGGTGCAGATCGCCAGGCGGTAACAGCGACCTGAAGTTCTCGTCGTTACGCCCTATCGGTTGGCGGGGGCCCGGTGTACAACGCGTCGATCGCCGCCCGGTTCTTCTCCTCGACCACATTCCGCCGAATGCTCAGCTTCGGCGTGAGCTCCCCGCCGTCAATCGAAAAGTCCCGTTCTACCAACGCGATTTTCTTGGGCATCTCGTACCGCGCAAGGCCGGCAAGCACCGTGGCCATCTCCCGCTCGTACATCCGCAGCACCGGCTTCTCCGCGATCAGCGACTTGTGATCGCTCGACTTGAGCCCCTGTTCGCGCGCCCACCGCTCGAGGTTCTCATAGTTCGGCACGATCAGCATGACGGGAAACTTGCGCTTGTCGCCCAGCATCACGGCCTGCGCCACGTACTTGCTCGACTTCATCCGGTGCTCGATGGGAGCGGGCGCGATGTTCTTTCCGCCTGCGGTCACGATGATGTCCTTCTTCCGCCCTGTGATGGTGAGAAAGCCATCCTCGAGCTTGCCCAGATCGCCCGTATGAAACCAGCCGTCGGAGGTGAGCACTTCGCTCGTCTCCTTAGGGCGGTTGTAGTATCCCTGCATGACGTTAGGCCCGCGCGCCAGAATCTCGTCGTCGTCGGCTATACGGACTTCCACGCCGTCGATCGGACGGCCGACACTGCCGATGCGAATGTTGCCGGGGGAGTTCACCGAGATGACCGGCGACGTTTCCGTCAGCCCGTAACCTTCGAGCACGGGCAGGCCGGCAGAGAAGAAGAACTTGTTGATCTCCGGGTCGAGCGGTGCCGCGCCCGAGACGAAGAACCGGATTCGGCCGCCGACGGCGGCGCGCAGCTTTGAGAAAACCAGCCGCTGGGCCAGCGCGTAGCGGAGCGCGAGCATCGCCCCCGGCTTGCGGCCGGCGAGTACCTCGTCCGCCCATCTCTCCCCCACGGCGCGGGCCCAGAGAAAAATGCGCCGCTTGAGCCCGCTCCCCATCATGGCCTTGTCACGCACCGACGCGAACATTTTTTCGTACAGCCGCGGAACGGCCAGCAGCAAGGTCGGGCGCACTTCCATCATGTTGCCGCGTATCGCCTCGATGGACTCCGCGTACGCGATGCGGATGCCAAGCGCGAGCATCATGTAGTGGCCCGCCATCCGCTCGAACACGTGCGACAGCGGGAGCAGACTCAGGCACGTGTCCTCGCCCACGAACGGCAGCACCGACGCGGACGCCACGACGTTCGATTGCAGATTGCCGTGGCTGAGCATCACACCTTTCGGGATACCGGTCGTTCCAGCCGTATAAATGATCGTGGCAAGATCGTCCGGCTGTGCCGTGAATGCGTCGGCTCGATACGCATCGATTGTTTCCTGCGTCTCACCCTGGCTGCCGCGCGCCTCGAGCTCGGCCAGCGTCATGTCCGCGTGGCCGCCAGTAGGGACGAAGCTGATCACGGTCTTCAGAGCGGGCAGCTCTTGGCGAATTGATTCGATCTTGCGTGCCTGCGCGGTCGTCGAAACGAAGATCGCGATCGCACCCGAATCCCGAAGGACATGCACGGCCTGGTCGGCGGGCAGCGTCGGGTACACGGGAACGTCAACCAGACGCGCGGTCAGGCACGCGAAGTCCGCGATCGCCCACTCGGGCCGGTTCTCCGAGAGCAGAGCCACGCGGTCCCCGGCGGACGCACCAAGCGACTGAAGCCCGCGCGCGACGTGCCGCACGCGCTCGGCCAGCTCGCGGTGCGAGATCGGGACCCACTTGCCGTCACGCTTGAACCGAAGCGCGTCAGGCAGATCTCGTTCGAGCGCGGAAAAAAAGAGCTCGTTGAGGGTGCCTGGCTTCGGCCTTGGACCGCCACGGGCCTGCGTCTCTGGGCTCATCTCAGCTTGTTGTCCTATGGAACCCGCGGTTGCACGGGCAGCACCAGTCGCAACGGACTTCCCGCGACCTGCGCACCACGATACTGCACGCGCACCAACACCACAATCGAATCGCGCGCGCTAGTCAGGCCGGTCGGGAAAAGCCTCACTTTGCGCGAGGCAACGCCCGCGGCCGACGTCGTATCGGCGGTCGACCGGCGCTGGTTGTCCGCCACGATCAGCGCGCGCGTCGAATCCGCGGGCACCTGCAGCCTGAACGCGACGACCCAGTCCCGCACCGGCAGGTCGCCGCCGGCCGCGCGGTTGACCACACGCACGGCGAGCTCTTCGGAGAGATTCTGTGTGCTGTCGATCACCGAGTATCGCAAAGTGTCGATCGTTCCGGAGCGAGCCACCGCGTCCGGGCGTCGCACCACGCTCAGACGGAGCGGCGCGCTCTGGAGAGCGCCGACGAACGCGACGATGCGCGCCGTCGTGTCGGCAACCGATCCGGCAACCACCACGCCCGTCGCGCTGTCCACCCTGACGACGGATTCGAGACCGGCGTACCACACGGGCGCGTCGATGATCTCTTTGTTGTCGGAGTTGAACACGATCGCGCGGAGCGGAGCCGCAATTCCACTCGTGTCGCGCAGCGTGTCCCCGGCAACGACGGCCGGGAAGGGCAGCGCGGTGAACTCGAGTGAGGCGGCGACGTTCGGCCCCGTATCGATGTCGCTGCACGCGACGGCCAGCATGCACGCCGCGACAATCGCGCGGGCAGGTCTCACTCGAAGCGCCCCACCAGTATCGACGCGAGGTGCGTGTACGCCAGTGCGGCCGGATCGGCGGGCGTGCGGAGAACCACGGGCTGACCCGCCGCGAACGCGTCCGAGGCCGCCGTCGTCCTCGGGATCGTAACGTCGAAAACGAGGTTTGCCGGCAGGTGGCGTCGCACGTAATCCACCACGCGCTCGCTCGCCGGGTTGTCCCGCTCGTGCATCGTCAGCAGCAGACCGTCGAGCGTCAGCTTCTCGTTCGCCTGCACGATGTCCTGAATTGCGCGCAAGATCTGCGGCGTGGTCTGGAGCGCCAGCGGCTCGCACTGGAGCGGAACTATCACGTGGTCGCTGCCTTCCAGCACCCGGCGCGTCACAGGGCCGAGCCCGGGCGGGCTGTCCACGACGACGATTTCGCACCGCGCCTTCGAGGTCTCGAGCAGCTCCGGCAGCACGCGCGTATCGGAGACGATCTGCTGATACATGACATGGTCGACTTCGTCGGTCACCGCACCGGCCAGCATCACGCGCAGCCAGGGGAGCGCGGTCGGGAGGATCACGTCGCGAAGCGGGCGCGCTCCGTTCAGGTAGTCGGCGAAACCGACAGTGGGATGTCCGCGCCGGAGTCCGACACCGTACCTCACCGAGCCCTGCGGGTCGACGTCGATGATCAGCGTCTTTATTCCGCGCTTCGCGAACGCGGCGGCGAGGTTCACCGCGGTAGTCGTCTTGCCTACGCCGCCCTTTTGGCTGACGACGGATAAAACGTGACCCACTTAGTCTCCGGCTTCTGATAGCGGGACGCTGTCGAGCTCATCTCCGCCGGCCGCGTGACCATCGGTCGCGTTGAGTTGGTTGAGTGTGGTCCGTGCGTGCTCGATCCACCGCTCGGCGTCAGGACCGGTCGGCGGGTCCATCAGAAATGCCTCGAGATGGTACGCCGCGTCCGCGACCGCGCCGCGCTTGAGCAGCAGGAACGCGAGACCGTAGTGCGAGCCGGAAAGCGTCGGCTGAATCTCGAGCGCGCGCTTGTACGCGCGGATCGCTTCGTCCTGCTGTCCGGTCTTGGAAAAAGCGATCGCCATGTTCTGAAGCGCGCGAAAGTTGTTGGGCTGATCGCGCAGGGCGAGCCTGTACGACGTCAGCGCGGCGTCGTAATCGCCCTGACGTTCGAGCGCCAGCGCTTCGCCCAGGTAGTCGACGCGCTGTGCTTTTGCCCCGCTTTTCGAGCCTCCGCCGGTGAGGCGGCTCCACCATGACATGGCAAGTCCGTACGGTTGAAACGGCCCGCTCTCGGGCATCGTGCCCGCGTTCCCGCGGGTGCTACGGCGATTCGACTTAAGCTATTGACGGAGCGTGACATCCGCTATCGTGCGCGGCGGCGCCCGGCTAGCTTATGGACTCTTACTCCGGCGCCATCGCGAAGGGATTGCAAATGTCTCCACGTCGCCATACAGTCGATCCATCCAAGGGTGTCCTCCACGTCGAGTGGCCCCTCTTCGGCGAGCTATCCCGCGCCCTGGCGCTCAAGGTGGCGCGAAGCTACGACCCCGAAATCGTCCTCGGTGTGGCCACCGCGGGCGTGGTTCCGGGGGCCGTGGTCGCGGCGATCCTGCACCGCGAGTTCCACTCGATCGTCGTCAGCCGCAGTCTTGCCGCCGACTCGGCGCGCGAGACACCCGCGGTCTTATCGGCCGCGCCCCAGGCGGTGCGGGGGAAACGCGTGCTGATCGTGGACGAGACGTGCGATCAGGGCGATACGATGCGGCTCGCGGTCGGCGCGGTGGTCAACGCGGGGGCCGCGGAAGTTCGCACCGCCGTCAGCTTCCGAACCGGCAGCTATGTGCCTGATTTTCATGCGCTGGCAACCGAGAGCACGATCGTGCTGCCATGGGATCGCGAAGTGCTCGTTGAAGGCGAGCTGGTGCCGAATCCGCTCTACAGGGACGCAATCCAAGCTTCGGGTTCAGGCTCACCGGGATCCTAGCTCGTAGCGGTGAGTTGGTCAGCGAATCCCGCCAGTCTAACTCTCGGCGCTGACTATTTCCTCGTAGGCGGCTCCGGCACTCAACCCTGCATAAATCGAGTCGACCATCTCCGGCGTGCCGATGACGAAGCGGCATGCCCCGCGCGAGCCGAGCCCGGTACATTCGAGCTCCATGACGCCCAGCTCGTAGCCCGCGAGCGCGGCGAAAAAGCCGTGCAGAAGTCCAGTCGTGAGATGACAGCCGGACTGGTCGCCGTGCTGGCGCTGGGTTTCCCAGCAACCGCCGATGCTCACTTCAATGAGCGAATCCGAAATCGTGGAGAGGGATATGTCGCCCCACCCGCACCACTGAAAAAACTCCGCGGCCCGCTGGCAAAAGGCTTCGACCGGAAGGTCGGCCAGATCTTCAGTGCCTCCGTCCTTCGACCAGTGCGAGAATGCTTCGAACAGCGCGCCGCCTCCCGCGTCGCCCGCGGCACGGAGAGTTTCCATGTCGGCCTCTCCGGGCAGCTCGATCAGCAGGTGCAGGACTTCGCGTGGCATCGACACTACGCCGGCCGGTGGTCTGTCGCTCATCGGGTCTAACTATCCCCCAACGCCACGCGCCGCAAGAGCTCAGCCTCATCCGCGATCTCGACGCCGAGGGCGCGCGCGCGATCAAGCTTTCCGCCGGCCTCCTCGCCCGCGACGACGAAGCTCGTCGCCTTCGACACCGAGCTGGTGACGCGGCCGCCATGGGCTTCGATGAGATCGGTCGCGGCCTTGCGCGAAAGAGTCGGGAGAGTGCCGGTCACCACGACGGTCTTACCAGCAAGCACCGTTCCGGTCACCTCGGGGCGCGGCTCGGTGAGGTTCACGCCGGCAGTACGCAACTTCTCGATCTCCTCGCGCGCGCTGGGGTCCGCGACGAAATCGGCGACTGCCTGCGCGATCACCGAGCCCACGCCGCGTATCGTGGAGATCTCCGCGACGTCGGCGGCAACTATTGAATCGAGGTCGCCGAAGTGCCGCGCCAGCAGCTGGGCCGCGGCTTCTCCCACGTGCCGCACGCCGAGGCCGTACAGCAGACGTGACAGCGGCTGCGTGCGCGACGCGTCGATCGCCTTGACCAGTGTGGCCGCGCTTTTCGCGGCGTAACCATCGAGCTCGAGGAGCTGGTCCGGGGCGAGCGAATAAAGGTCGGCGGCATCGCGCACCAGGCCCGCTTCGATGAGCTGGTCTATACGGGCGTATGACAGGCCGCGGATATCCATAGCGCCGCGCGAAGCGAAGTGCACCAGCCCCTCGAGCCTGCGCCCCGGACACGCCACGTTCGGGCAGTACGACAGGGCTTCGCCTTCCTCGCGAATAACGGGCGTGTTGCAGCGCGGGCAGCGGGTTGGCATCGACCAGGGCCGCTCCGAACCGGTCCGGGCGGTGGTCACCGGCGCGATCACCTGCGGTATGACTTCGCCCGCGCGCTTCACTTGCACGCGGTCGCCGATTCGAAGATCGCGCTGCGTTATGAAATCTTCGTTGTGCAGCGTCGCGAGCTTGACGATCGCACCGCTGATCTCCACCGGATCGAGCCTCGCGTACGGGTTGAGCGCGCCGGTGCGCCCGACATTCACCTCGATCGCGAGTAACGTCGTTTCGGCGATGTCCGGCGCGAACTTCCGGGCGATGGCCCAGCGCGGCTCCCGCCCGCCCACCACACCCAGCTCTTCCTGCACACGGAAAGCGTCGACCTTCACGACTCCGCCGTCGATCGCGAAATCGAGCGTCGACCGCAGCTCGTGCTCGAGCTTGTGCGCCCAGGTGAATACCTGGTCCATGGTTCTGCATCGCTTGCGGTGCGGCGCGACGGGGACGCCCCATGACTCGAGCGCATCGAGCACTTCCCACTGCGTTTGAAAAGGCAGCTGGATGCCGGGGGCCGCGACGGCGTAGCCGAAGAACCGGAGCGGGCGCGACGCGGTGACGGCGGGGTCCAGCTGGCGAAGTGATCCGGCCGCGGCGTTTCTGGGATTGGCGAAGAGGGAATCTCCGCTCCGCGCGCGGGCCGCGTTCATCTCCTCGAACGCGCTGAACGGAATGTAGATCTCGCCACGAATCTCCAGCGTGCCAGGTGGCGCGCCGCCGGCGAGCTTGAGCGGGACGTCCCGCACCGTGCGGATGTTGTTCGTCACCACTTCGCCGATGGAGCCGTTGCCGCGCGTCGCCCCGTTCACCAGGATGCCGTCCGTGTACGTGATGCTCACGGCGGCGCCGTCTATCTTGAGCTCCGTAGTGTAACCGGATCGCAGCGCGTCGTCGCCGGCGAGCCGGACCAGGCGAGTCTCCCAGGCACGGAGCTCGTCATCGTCGAACGCGTTGCCGAGGGACAGCATCGGCACCAGATGGTCGTACTTGTCGAGCTGGCTGGCGGGCGCGGCACCGACGCGAAGTGTGGGTGAGTCCGGCGCTCGCAGCTCGGGATGCTGCGCTTCGATTTCCTGGAGCTCGCGGAACAGGCGATCGTACTCCGCGTCGGCCATCCGGGGACGGTCGAGGACGTAGTACTCATGCGACGCGCACGTCAGCGCGTCGCGGAGCTCAGCGGCCCGGGCCGCCGGCTTCCCGGGCACGACCGGTCCTAGCTGTTGGGGTGCGCCGGGACCGCGAGACCAGCGTCAGCGGGCTCGGCCGGCTTGGAATGCGCCTTGAATTCCTCACTGTCGAAACGTACCACTCTGTCGCGACCCCGCTCCTTGGCGACGTAAAGGGCATCGTCGGCCGACCGGATCAGCTGGTCGCGCGACGAGACCAGCGGGTGCGGCCATGCCGCGACTCCACAACTGACTGTGCGCCGGATCCGTTCTTCTTCATACACGAACTCGTGTGTCTCGATCTGCTCCCGCACCCGCTCGGCGAACGTCACTGCCGCGTCGAGGACCGTGCCGGGAAGAATTATGAGAAACTCCTCGCCGCCGTACCGGCCCACGCGGTCAATCTCTCGCGCCTGTTCCTTTATGAGGTCGGCAAACTGCCGCAGAATCGCGTCGCCAGCCAGGTGTCCGTACGTGTCGTTGACGCTCTTGAAGTGATCGATGTCGCACATCACGACCGAGAGCGGCTCGTGCAGGCGAAGCGAGTGCTCGAACATCTCGTGCAGCCGCTCCTCGAGATAGCGGCGATTGTCCAGGCCGGTGAGACCGTCCGTCTGCGACACCCTGCGAAGGCGGTCGTTCATCTCCTCGAGCTCGCGCTCTCTGCTCTCGAGGTCCTCTTGCAGTCGCTTGATCCGGAGCATCGATCGCACTCTCGCTTCCAGCTCGGCGAAGTTGATCGGCTTCGTGATGTAGTCGTCGGCTCCGGCGTCGAGGCCCTCCACGCGGCTCTCCGTGGACTCGAGCGCCGTCTGCATGATCACGGCTATAAAGGGGAGGTCCTTGTCGTTCTTGATGCGGCGGACCACCTCGATCCCGCTCATCCGCGGCATCATCACGTCGAGCAGGATGAGATCCGGCGGGTTCTCTCTGACCGAATCGAGCGCCTGCTGGCCGTCGACTGCCGTCCGTACCACGTATCCGCGCGCGGCGAGCCGGGCGCGGAGAAGCTCTACGTTGTCTTCCTGATCGTCGACAACGAGGATTGAATCGGCATCCGGCGCAGGCAGTTCCTCACTTGGCATCGCTTCGCCCGAGGAACCGCTGTACTTCCGCAACCACCGCGCGCGGCTCGCAGGGCTTGGCCAGATAACCGTCGCACCCGACCTCCATCGCTTTCTCCCTGTCCGACGCCAGGGCGTGGGCTGTGAGCGCGATGATCGGTATGTGCTTCGTTTCGGGATCGTGCTTCAGGACCTGCGTAGCCTCCCACCCGTCGATGATGGGAATACTTATGTCCATGAGTATCAGATCGGGTTTCTGGGCCCGAGCCTTGGCTATGCCTTCCTCGCCATTCAACGCCTCCGACACCTCGTAGCCGAAGTGACGCAGAATCGTTGAGTAGACGATACGGTTATCTTCGTTGTCCTCCACGAGAAGGACAGTCTTACCATTCGATTCCATCAATTTTCCTCGCACGGGTATTGCAAATTGGCTGCATGAGCAAGTTCCTTACCACGCCCAATTCTCCCAACCATGCCTGATACCGCTAACTCGCCGCGAAACAAAAAGGACGACGGGCTCTTCGAGGTCGAAGGCCAGCCGTTCACCGAGACCAGGGACCTCGGTAAGATGGCTACAATAATCGCCGGCGTTGCCGTCGGGGCAATGATCGGCGCCGGCGCGGCGCTCCTGCTGGCGCCTGGAAGCGGCGACGAAACGAGGGCCGCTATCAAGCAGCGTGTACGAAAGCTGACACGGAGAGAGCGGAGCGTCTGGAAGTCGCTGGCTCGCGCGATGGAGGAAGCGGCCCACGAGACGGCTGCCCGCTCACGCCTGCGGGCTGTGAAGGCCGAAGCCGCGGCCGCCGCAGTTAAAGCCGCGACCTAGGGCAGCGCGCGAAGCGCTGCCTCGGCCTGGGCTTTGTACCGCTCGTCGTTGTAATCCGCGGTTCCCAACCGCAGCGCGGTCTCGTACTCCCTGCGAGCCGCGATCCTGTTGCCCCGATCGCGGTAAACATCCCCCAATTCGAGGCGGTGCACGACGCGCTCCGGCGCGAGCCTGACAGCCTGCTCCAGATAGCGCTGCGCGTTCGGCCAGCTCGCGGAGCCCAATGCGCGTCCACCCAGGAAGTTGCGCGCGATCATTCGCTCGAAGCCTCCCAGGCGCATCACTTCGGCGTTCCAGACGCCCATGACGTGATGGCAGCCGGAGTGACGGGGATCGAGCCGGATGCACTCGAGCGCGTTTTTCCGGATTGTGGTCGCGTATCTGACCTTGTCCCGCACGCCGAGCGCCTGACTCGACTTTCCGAGCGCGCGCGCGAGCGCGAAATGGCCCTCGGCGTCCCCAGGATCGAGCTCGAGTGCGCGCCGCGCATACCGCTCGCCGGTCCTGAACAGCTGCGTCCTTCGCTCGTTCGACGGCAGCGGCCCGCCGGCCAGGTCGAGCGCGCTGCGGGACGCCTTCCATAGCGCCTCGAAATTGTCGGGCTCGGTCGCAAGCGCCCGCTCGTAATGCTCGAGGGCTGATTCTGCGCGCATGGCCCGGTACTCGCGATCTCCCGCCGTGATATCGGCGGCCGAAGATTGACCGGTCGCGCTTCCCCCGACGGTTGCCAGCAACGCAAAAGCGATAATGCTGTTCCGCATGTGGCCTTCTCCGCTGAATGTCAACCATGCGCGAGACCTAGCCCGCGCCCATGCCGCCGGTAGCTTTTCACTTTCGTATTACCCACTGCCCAGGAAATGATCGTTACCAGAGTCATAGAGCGCAAACGCGACGGCGGACGTGTCACGCCTGAAGAGTGGCGCGCGCTCACGCGAGGCTACGCCGCGGGGACGATCCCCGATTATCAGATGGCGTCGCTGCTCATGGCGATCTTTCTGCGCGGACTCGACAAGGCAGAGACCGCAGCGCTCACCGACGCCATGATCGAGAGTGGCGCCCGGCTGGACCTGTCGCACATCGCCATCCCCAGGATCGACAAGCATTCCACTGGCGGCGTGGGCGACAAGGTATCGTTGATCCTAGCCCCTCTGATCGCGTCGCTGGGCGTCGCTGTTCCGATGATGTCGGGACGCGGGCTCGGGCACACCGGCGGGACGCTGGACAAGCTGGAGTCGATACCCGGGTTCCGGACGACGCTCTCGCTGGACGAGGTGCGCGCTCAGATAGAGGCCCTCGGCTGCGCGCTGTTCGGACAGTCGGAAGAGATCGCGCCGGCGGACAGGAAGATGTACGCGCTCCGCAGCGCGACGTCGACCGTGGAGTCGATTCCGCTGATCGCGTCGAGCATCATGAGCAAGAAGCTCGCGGAAGGGCTCACCGGGCTGGTGCTCGACGTGAAGCGCGGCTCCGGCGCGTTCATGCAGACGATGGACATGGAGCTGGCGAAGGCGATGATCGAGCTCGGCAGCGAGCACGGCTGTCCCGTCGTCGCGCTCGCGACAGCGATGGACCGTCCGCTCGGCAGGGCGTGCGGCAACGCGCTGGAAGTCGAGGAGGCGATCGCGGCGCTGCACGACGAAGGGCCGGACGATCTGATGGAAGTCACCTACGCGCTGGGCGCCGAGATGCTGGTGCTGGCGGGAGTGGCGGACACGCACCTCGACGCGCGCGACATGATGCGGCAGGCGATCGAATCGGGACGCGCCGCGCAGAAATTCCAGCGGATCATAGAGGCGCAGGGAGGCGATCCGCGGGTGGTCGACGATCCCGCATTACTGTCGCAGGCGAGCGCGGTCGAGATATTCTCCGCCGTTCACGACGGCACCGTTCACCGGGTGGAGCCGCGCACGATCGGGCACGGCCTCGTGGAACTCGGCGCGGGGCGGCTTCGCGTGGACGACGAGATCGATCCGAGCGTGGGCTTCGTGATCACCGCCAAGCCGGGCGACACGGTGAAGAAAGGGGAGCCGCTCGCCACGGTGTTCGCGTCCGACGACGACGGGTTGAGGAAGGGGCTGGACGTACTGGCGCGGGCGATCGTCATCGGGCAGGGTCCGGCGACGGCGCTGCCGCTCATCTCACACCGCATCACCAGCAGCGGCGTCGAGGACTACGTGCGGTAATCGGGCCAAGGCAGGCTACGGCGACGTTGCCACTATCGTGACTGAGTCGCGGTACACGCGCAGCGAAGCGCGTTCCATCCGGAGCGTCAGCTCGGGAAGCTCGATCTCCAACGTGCCGACGCCGTGATCCATGATACGGTCCAGCGGCACCGCGCGTCCGTTGATCAGTGCGGAACGATTCGTAGTCGGAATCACGGTCAAAACTCCGGGACAACAAATCCCACGCGCGGCTCCACGAATGGCTATTCGATTAATGCCGAAGTTGTACGTATGCTCCACCCGCCCATCGGCAAGCAAGCTCCGGCCGGTCGCAACGGATCGCGGTTGCCCGAACTGGATGCTGAACCGTACCCCTGGCCGATCCCAGAACGCGTGCTCGATGGAGTCGCGCCGAGCTACCTCGGCACTAATGACATTCCGAGCTGTTGCGTGAGCCAATGCCCAAGCAGCTGTCGATTCCGA
>JBKJKB010000132.1:0-8258 GCA_046597675.1 Gemmatimonadaceae bacterium | reverse complement strand
CCCGGGCCGTCCGCCGGCACGGGGAACACCGGCACGAACGGATCGGCCGGACCCACCAGGAGCACGGCGAAGAAAGCCGCGACAACGAGCAGCGTCATCGCGGCGTACGGAACGAGGTCGCCGGGACGGCGATGGTGAAACCACACGACCGCGGCCGCGTACAATGCGAGAACCCACGCCCAGAACAGGATCGAGCCTTCGAGCGCGCCCCACAGCGAGATGATCGTAAAGAGCAGCGGCGTCGACCGGCTTCCTACGGCCGCTACGTACGACACCGAGAAGTCGTGCGTGACGAGCGCGGCGACCATCGCCACCGTCGCGATGGTAACCAGCAGAAAGTTGGTGTAGACCGCGCCATACGTGAGTTGCAGCCACTCCCGCCGGCCGGTGCGGATCGCAATCGGCGTGATGATTACCCCGAACACAACCGTGGCCACCGATACCAGCAACGCGTTGTGCGCGAGAAAACCGATCACGGAGTCGTCTGCTGAATTAGCGTCTTGTACTTCTCGTGCGCTTCCTCGCCGGGCTTCGGTGCGCGGTACTCGTTCGAGTGCTTCACCATGAGGCCCGACGCCTCGAACACTCCGCCCGTGCCAACGCGACCCTCGACGATGACTCCCATGCCGTCGCGGAACATCTGCGGTGGGGCGCCGGTCGAGTGCACGGGCATCTCACCCGCGCCGTCGGTAACCGTGAAGCGCAAATCGAGAGCTTGCGCGTTCCATTTGACCGATCCGGGTTTTACCTGCCCGCCGAGACGTACCGGCACGCCGACGCCCTCGGTGCCTTTCGCCAGCAGCTCCTGCGGCGTCAGGAAGAACACCATGTTCTTCTCCAGACCGCCGAACAGCAGCCACGCGAACACGGCGACGATCACCGCCGCACCTCCCAACACCCATGCTCGTTTCATCGCCGGTCCTCCCCGCTGTTCTCGCTGACGCGCGCATAGCCGGCGCGCGCGCTCCCGTCTTTCCGGACGAGGCGCCACAGATAGCCGAGTATGACTATCCATGTGACGGCGTACGCCGCGAAGACGAAGGTCTGGTTCGAAGCAATCATTGTTACTGGCCTCCCATTGCGGCCGCCTGGGCCGCCTGTTCCGCCGCGCGGTCGAGGCGTGCGATCTCGTACCGCTTGCGGATGAAGTAGATCATTACGAGCAGCATCGCGATCGCGTTCAGCCGCAGCCCCATCGTGTACGCCGGATCCAGCGTGGCCGGACTCGACGGCTGCTGATGGAGAGTTCGCCACCAGGTCACCGACATGTAGACGATCGGCACGTTGATGGCGCCGATTATTCCCACGGCCGCGCTCCACCGCGCCTTCTGCTGCGGTTCGTCCACGAATCCCCGCATGGCAAGGTAGCCGATGAAAATGAGGAACAACACGAGCGTGGACGTCAGGCGCGCGTCCCACGCCCACCACACGCCCCAGGTCGGGCGCCCCCAGATCATCCCGAGCATCAGTGTGAGTCCGTTGAACATCGCACCGACCTCGGCGGCCGACGCGGCGATCAAATCGTCGTTCTCCCTACGGCGCCACAGATAGCGCACGCTGAAGACCAGCACCACGAAGAACGCGAGGAACGTCATCCAGGCCGCCGGCACGTGCACGTACATGATCTTCTGCAGGTGACCCATATCGCCTTCGGCGGGCGATGTCGTGACGGCATACGTCTGGGCCGCGATCAGCGCAGAGAAACTGACGAGCACGAACCAGAGCCCGGTGCGAGGCGGGCGGGCATCGCGTGATTGGTCGGAGGCAGGCATCAGTTGGTCTTCAGGATTCGATGACGTGTTCGAAAGCAATGAAAGTGGCTATCAGAAAAATCAGATCGTACGCGACAAGCAGGCGAATCCAGGCGCCCGCATCGTGCATTAAGTCGGCGCCCAGCAGCGCCTTCGACGCCGTCGTTGCCGCGACCAGTACCGGCACCAGCATCGGGAAGAGCAGCAACGGAAGCAAAACTTCCCGCGCCCGGCTGCGACTCGCCATCGACGCGTAGAACGTTCCCAGCACTACCAAACCTACGACGCCGAGCGCGAGTACGCCGAGCAGTGTCGGCCACCTGGAGGGGATTCGGACGCTGAACAGCACGATTCCCACAGCTACCACGATCGCGACCATCAGCGTCAGGAATATCAGGTTCCCGAGGAGTTTTCCGGCGAAGATCGTCCAGCGCGGCCCTGGATACTGCAGCAGCGGCTCCAGCGCGCCGCTCTCGAGCTCCACCTGGAAAGACCGATTGAACGCGAGCACGCCCGAGAACAGCAGCGCGAGCCACACCGCCCCGACCGCCGCATCGCGCAACGCCTGGGCGTCGGGACCGAGCGCGAGACCGAGCAGTACGAGGATCGTCACGCCGAGCGACGCCACGCTGTTGAACCCGGCCTTCGCGCGCAGCTCGGTGGTGACGTCCTTCCTCGCGATGGCACGCACGCGCCGCCAATCATCCCGCCAGGCCATCAGCGAGTCCCCGGGACCGCTACGGCGGGATCACGGCCAGCCCGTTCGTGGTGCGTGGCCTCGATCCGCCCATCCACGAGATTCACCGTGCGACTGAGGATCGCTCTCGCGGGGGCGAGCTCGTGCAGCGCCACGAGCGCGGCACCCCCGCCCTGGACGACTCCCGCGAGAATCGTGTTCATCAGCGCAATGCCCTCCGTGTCGAGATTGCTGTAGGGCTCGTCGAGGAGGAGCACACGGGGCGCTCGCATGATCAGCCGCGCGAGCGCAAGCCGGCGCTGCATGCCGGCCGAAAAACCCCGCACGCGATCACCTGCGACGTGCGCCAGCCCAACGCGGTCGAGGCTACCCTCGACCGCGGTGAACGGCAATCCCAGCATGTCCGCCGCAAACCGCAGGTTCTCCCGGGCCGTGAGATCGTCGTACAGACCAGGGGTGTGCGCGAGGTATCCGACATGACCGCGGACGTCACTGGCATCGCGCACGATGTCGAGCCCGTTCACTGCAGCCGTGCCGGCACTCGGGGTGAGCAGCGTCCCGAGGATCCGCAGTATGGTGCTCTTTCCGCTGCCGTTCGCTCCCAACAGCCCGACGGCCTCGCCGGGCCGTACGTCGAAAGACACCCCGCGCAGAACCCATCGGCCGCCGAAACGCTTGCCGAGACCATTCACATCGATCGCGGAGTCGTTCCGGCCGTTGGACATCGGATGTATGTAGGGGCGAAGGTGATGTCACGTTCGCCCGCGAAGGGCACGCGACTTCGAGCAGAGTATTATAATGTCCACGATGCAATTCACCCGTGCCGTTGCCGCGGCGGCATGCATTACCGCGGCTTGCATACGCCCGTCGAGCCACGAAGACTCGTCATTCCCGGCCGGTCGCGGTACCTCCGCGCCGGGCGCGGAAGCCACTGTCGTAATCGCGCGCAATTCGGTAGCGCCAGCGCAGGGCGAGCTCCGTTTCCCGGCCATTCGCCAGCTCACCGCGGGCGGGCAGAACGCAGAGGCGTATTTCAGCCGCGACGGCCAGTGGCTCACGTTCCAGAGCGCGCAACTCGACTACCCCTGCGACCAGCAGTACGTGATGCGCGTGGACGGCAGCGCGCTCCGGCGTGTCTCGGACGGACGCGGCAAGACGACCTGCGGCTGGTTCTTCCCGGGCGGCGACCGGCTCTTCTTCGGATCGACTACGGCGCACCAGGATCGCTGCCCGCCCAAGCCCGACCCGTCCAAGGGCTACGTCTGGCCGTTGGATCCATACGACATCTACGCGGTCAATCGCGACGGGACGAAGACCACACGCCTTACGTCGTATGACGTGTATACGGCCGAGGGCGTGCTGTCGCCGGACGGGAGCCGGATCGTATTCACGTCGCTTGAATCCGGCGACCTCGAAATCTACACGATGAATACCGACGGCACCGATGTGCGCCGTCTCACGCATACGCTCGGCTACGATGGCGGACCGTGGTGGTCGCCCGACGGGAAGAAGATCGTCTACCGCGCCAACCACCCCACCGACTCCGCAGAGGTGGCGCAGTACCGCTCGCTGCTCGCGCAGAAGCTGGTGCGTCCGAGCAGGGTCGAGCTGTTCATCATGAACGCGGACGGATCGGATCAGCGCCAGATCACGCATCTTGGCGGAGCGAACTTCGGTCCGTCGTGGACGCCCGACGGAAGCCGCATAATCTTTTCCTCCAACTTCCGCGATCCGCGCAGCGGCAACTTCGATCTCTACATGATCGACGAAGACGGAAGCGACCTGGAGCAGATCACGACCGCCCCCGGCTTCGATGGATTCCCGATGTTCAGCCCTGACGGGCGCCGGCTGATCTGGGCCTCCAGCCGCGGCGCGGCGCGCAGCGGCGAGGCGAATCTCTTCATCGCGGACTGGAAATAACGCGTGGTTGCCAAGCTGAAGCAGCTGTTCGCCGACTACGGCCCGGTGGCGGTCGGGATCTATTTCACGCTCTTTTTCGGGGTTCTCGTCGGGATTTACCTGGCGATCAACGCGGGTTGGGCTCCCGAGGGCGTGGCGGGCAACGCCGGCGCGTGGACGGCCGCGTACCTGGCCACGAAGCTGACGCAGCCGCTGCGAATAGGCGCCACCGTCGTGCTGACACCGGTCGTTGGGCGGCTATGGCCGCGCAACGGCGGCAAGCGCAAGCCCGCTAATCCCGCCGCGTAAAGATCAGAAAATCAGCGCGGCCGGCGTGAGGGGCGACCGGCGCGCCCGCCGGATCCCGGGCTGGCACCGCCGTGACCACTGACAGCTTCCAGCGCGGCTCGCGCCGCTCGACCCGCGCCACTACGCCGTGCCCGTAATCACTATGAAAGGACCCGTTGAAGTGCACGGCAATGGCGTTGCGGGGCGCCCTGCGCAGCGCTTCCACGATCGACTCCGCCATCGTCTCGTCCTTCACGCACTGCGCCAGGTAGAACCGCTCGGCGAGCGCGGTCGGAAGCGTGTCGCCCGGCTGCGGAGCTGTGCCGGATCCGGCGCTGTGCGATCGCGTTTCCGCGAGGAAGCGCGCGCGGTAGTCGTCCTTCGGGCACGATAGGTCGCGCGCCGCATGCACGCGACCGGGAGCCGTCAGCGTATCCAGCACGCCGAGCCCTGCCCTTCCGACTGCTGACGCCGTCGGCCGCGGCACGTTGGCCGCGAGCACGCGCCAGCCACGCGCCTTTGCGAGTTCCACGAGCCCGCGGTAATCGGTGGCGTAGCGCGGCCACGGGCGGGATCGCGCGAGGAATTGCTCTTCGGTGACGCGACCTGCCAGGTAATCATCCAGCACACCCTGCACGTCCCGCTCGAACATCTCCAATGACAGGACGACCGGTCGCCCGGATCGGCCGATCGCGTCGAGTAGCTCCACCTCCGCGGCGTGAGTGCCCGGATCGTCGTGCTGCTCTCCAAAGAAAACAACCTTCGCGCGAGCCAATCGCGCGGCCATTCGCTCGAAGGTCGTCTCTTCACGGGAGCTTGTGGCGACGACGCGATACCGGGGAGCGGGACCGGGAGCGGGAGCTACCGGCGCGGAAGCCGGCACGCATGCCGCCGACGACACCAGCACGGTTGCGAACAGGATGGGTCGGGCGAATGCATTCATGATCGCGTATCTTCGCGGACGACGCATTGACACGCAACTCCGACCCGAATCCGACATGACAAAACTCATCCTGATGTGCTGCGCTCTCGCCAGCATGGGCTGCGCGGCATCCGGCCCGGGCACCGGGCCAGCGAGCACGTACACCGTGGCCACCGCGGACAGAAACGCCGTCATCGCCGCGGTCCAGTCCCTGTTCGACGCGATGCGAACGCGGGATACAACCGCGATCAGGGCGGCATTCGCACCGAACGCGCAGCTCGTTTCCATTCGTACCGTTCCGGGAGCGGCACCGCGCTTTCAGGTTACTCCCGTTTCGGCGTTCGTGACATCCATCGGGCGCGCAACGGAAGCGCTCGTGGAGAGAATGTGGGATCCGCGCGTCGAGGTCGCCGGCGACATGGCGTCCCTCTGGGCCCCGTATGATTTCCGGATCGGAGCCGCGTTCAGCCATTGCGGCCACGACGCGGTACATCTGCTGCGGACCCCGGAGGGTTGGAAGGTCACCGGGATCACTTACACCGTAATAGCGACAGGCTGCACGACGCGCTGACCTCCCCTTGCCACTAGAGGAAGTCACTTATAGCCTTCGACAATGCACCCGATCGCGCCCCCCGCTGACCGCTCCCGCTACGCCACCGTCAACTCCCCTTGATATGCTCCCGCAGATCCCGACACATCGTGTTGCCGCGCATTTTCTGCTCGGCATCACTCTCGCGTGCGCGCCGGTCGTGACGACTACCACGCGAACGCCGTCCCCGGCGGATGTAGTTGCGGCCGCATCGGAAAACCCGCTGCTGCGGGGGTGGACCGGCCAGTACGGTGGTGTTCCGCCATTCGCCAGTATCTCAATCGCGGACTTCAAGCCGGCGCTCGAGACTGCCATGGCCGAAGAGCTGGCCGAGGTGGAGCGCATTGCGAACGACCCGGCGCCGCCGACGTTCGAGAACACGCTCGCGGCGCTCGAGCGGACCGGGCGCAAGCTGGACCGCGTGACCACGGCGTACGGCATCTGGAGCTCGACGATGAACACGAGCGAGTTCCAACCCATCGAGCGGGAGATGGCGCCGAAGCTGGCGGGTCATTCGGACCGCATCACACAGAACGCCGCGCTGTTCCGCCGCATCGACGCCGTGTACAACTCACCCGCGAAGGCCACGCTCACGCCGGAACAGCAGCGGCTCGCATGGCTGTACCAGACCAACTTCGTCCGCGCGGGCGCGCGACTCGACGACGCATCCAAGACCCGGCTGTCGGCGATCAATCAGCGGCTTGCCGCGCTGTACACCTCCTTCAGCCAGAACGTGCTGGCGGACGAGACGGACCAGGTACTCGTGCTGACGAGCGAATCGGAGCTGGCCGGGCTTCCGCGATCTCTGCGGGACGGCGCCGCGACCGCGGCCAGGGCGAAAGGAATGCAGAGCGGGTGGGTGATCAGCAACACTCGCTCTTCGGTCGATCCCTTCCTGACGTACTCGGACAACAGAGAGCTGCGCGAGAGGGCGTGGCGGATGTTCGTCAATCGCGGCGACAATGCGGGCGAGCACAACAACAACCAGATCATCTCGGAAATCCTTGCGCTGCGGGCCGAGCGCGCGAAGCTGCTCGGGTATGCGACGCACGCGCACTGGCGCCTCGAGAACACCATGGCGAAAACGCCGGAGCGCGCCGTCGAGCTGCTCGAAGCGGTTTGGCGTCCCGCGATCGGACGCGTCGCCGAGGAAGTGCGGGACATGCAGGCGCTCGCGCTGGCCCAAGGGCAGAACATCAAAATAGAGCCCTGGGACTACCGCTACTACGCGGAGAAAGTCCGCAAGCAGCGGTACGATCTCGACCAGAACGAGGTCAAGCCGTACCTGCAGCTCGAACGCCTGCGCGAGGGAATGTTCTGGGTGGCCGGCGAGCTGTTCGGGTTCAACTTCGCGCCCGTGACGGTGCCGGTGTATCACGCGGACGTGCGCGTGTGGGAAGTCACGGACAAGATCACCGGCCGACATATCGGGCTCTGGTACTTCGATCCTTACACGCGGGCCGGCAAGCGCTCAGGCGCATGGATGAATTCGTACCGCCGGCAGGAGCGGTTCGATCGGGACGTCAAGACCATCGTGTCGAACAACTCGAACTTCGTAAAGGGCGCGCCGGGCGAGCCCGTGCTGATCTCATGGGACGACGCTACCACGCTGTTCCACGAATTCGGCCACGCGCTCCACGGACTCTCGTCGAACGTCAACTACCCGTCGCTGTCCGGCACCGCGGTCCCCCGCGACTACGTCGAGTTTCCGTCGCAGCTGCTGGAGCACTGGCTCCCGACCCCGCAGGTGTTGCAGCGGTTCGCCCTGCACTATCAGACCGGCCAGCCGATCCCGCAATCGCTCGTAAACCGGATCGACCGCGCGTCGAAGTTCAATCAGGGGTTCGCTACGACTGAATATCTGGCGAGCGCGATCGTGGACATGCGCATGCATCTGGCGGGCGACCGGCCGATCGACGCGGCCGCATTCGAGCGTGAAACTCTGGCCGAGCTGGGGATGCCGCGCGAAATAGTGATGCGGCACAGGACGCCGCACTTCCTCCACGTCTTTGCCGGAGACGGTTACTCGGCGGGCTACTACAGCTATCTGTGGTCCGACGTGCTCACGGCGGACGCATACCAGGCGTTCGTCGAAGCAGGCGGGCTGTACGA
>JBKJKB010000024.1:0-2597 GCA_046597675.1 Gemmatimonadaceae bacterium | reverse complement strand
GTACTTCGACCACTTCCCGGGAGTATGGCGGCACGGCGACTGGGCGGAGCTGACCGGGCGCGGCGGGGTGATCATCTACGGCAGAAGTGACACCACTCTTAATCCGGGCGGTGTCCGGATCGGAACCGCGGAGATATACCGCCAGGTCGAGCAGCTCCCGGAGATCGTGGAGAGCATCGTCATCGGCCAGCGCATCGCCGGCGAGAACGGCGAGATGGACGAGCGGATCGTGCTGTTCGTGCGCCTGCGCGACGGCGAGCAGTTGGACGCGGCGCTGCAGGATCGCATCCGCAAGCAGATCCGGAGCAATACGAGCCCGCTCCACGTACCGAAGATCATCGTCCAGGTCGCGGACATTCCCCGCACGATCAGCGGGAAGATCAGCGAGCTCGCCGTGCGCGACACGATTCACGGCAGACCCGTCAAAAACACCGAGGCGCTGGCGAACGCCGGTGCACTGGACCTCTACCGCGACCTGCCGCAGCTACAGAACTAAGCTGCGGGCCTTGTTACGCACCTGGAAAACCCGGGGACCGGCGTATGCGGCCTACCTGTCGCATGTGGTGATCGAAGTGCTTCCGGAAGAATGACAGCATGCCGCTCACGCTTGTCGGCCCCATGATTGGATGCTTGAACGCCATCTCGCGAAGGTTCTCCTCGCGCACGGTCTCCAGATAGCGTGCGAGATCGGCGTGCGTCTCACCCCACTCCACCCAGACGCGCTCAGCGTCGGGATTTGTCGCTGGCGTCACGCGACCGGCGACCTTCTGTGGGACTCTGATCCGGCCGTGCAGGTGGACGATCGCCAGGAACACGCCGTACCCCATCAACTCCTTCGGGGTGCGCTTGCGCCCGCGGCGCTCGACACCCGGCTTTGCCGCCGCCTTTGTGACTTCACGCTCGACGTGAAGTAAATGCTGAGCAACTTCCGCGATCGACCACGATCCCACAGCAGGCCGGAAGCGAAGCTGGCGCTCGGAGAGCGCTCGTGTCTCCGTTTCGAACCTGGTCCGCCTTCCAATGACGCCGTCAAGCTGGGCGCGGAGCCGGGGGAGCACGATCAGCCTCCGTCGGTAAGGGTTCGCATGACCACGTCGCTATCCAGCTTGATCGGTCGTGCGGTAAAGACCCTGAGCCACCGCGTCGACCGGTACAGCTGGTCCGACAACGACGGCAGATCGATCGTGCCTTTCCATCCGCTGTCGGTGAGCCGCTCCACGCTTCCGTCGCGCCGGACTACTGGCAGGTCGAGGCCGAGCATCTGTGTCTTGAGCGGATAGTCCAGCAGAAGCTCGCCTGGCTCGAGCCCCGCCTGGCGCGCGAGCGAATCCTCGATCGCAACGACGCGCGCCCGGTCTTCCGCGATCCAGTCGCCGAACCCTTCGTCCAGCGCAACGGCCGGCCATTCCGCGGCGCGTTTGTACAGCCGTCGCTCACGCAGCGCCGATAGGATCGGCGATCGCGTGGGCTCCAGTCTGTGCAGCAGCCCTTCGTCCGTGAACGTGCCAAGTTCTTCGGAGCGCACCGTGCCGGAGCGCAGCGCGTCATCGACGATCCGTTTGTACATCGCGGTCGCGCTGCGAACAGTGTGATGCCAGTACACGTTGCGGTACATCTGGTATTTGGCGAACAGCAGCGACTCGATGGCCGCGAGCGCCTTCTCGACGACTCCGATCCGTTGCCGGCCCGACGCCGGATCCCTGACGACGACCATGGAGTTGATGAGGCGGTCGACGTCCACCTCGCCGTAGGGAACGCCGCACATGAGCGCGTCGCGCTTGAGGTACTCGATCTTGTCGAGATCCAGCGATCCGGAGATGAGACCCTGCAGGGGGCTGTCGCTCTTGCCGGTGACGAGGGCGTGTACCCGCTTCGCGGCGTCCGCGCCGAGCTCGTTGGTGAGCAGCGCACCGATCTCGTTGCGGGTGATCAGCGGGCCGGCGACGTTCTCGTGATGCAGAGCGCCGATTTCCTCGAGCGCGTGCGAGAACGGGTAGTGCCCGATGTCGTGCAGCAACGCGGCCGCGTAGATGATGGCGGGCTCGTCCTTCGGCAACGAGGCGAGCTCGCCTCGCTCTTCCAGCAGTGCAATCGTTCGCCGCGCGAGGTGGTATGTCCCGAGCGCGTGCTCGAACCGCGAGTGCGTCGCGCCCGGGTAGACGAGGTACGCGAGTCCGAGCTGCCTTACGTAGCGCAGCCGCTGGAACGCCGGCGTGTCCACCAGCCGCATCGTGAACGCATCGACCCGGATGTTATTCCACAGCGGGTCGCGGATGATCTCGAATCTCACGTGCGAGAAGTTAACTCACGTCTGTCGCGCGGGCTGGTAGGACGGCAAGCGACCGGCATGGGTCACACTTCGGCCGCTACGCTCGCAAACTGCGCGAGCTAAGACGCGGCCTGCGGTGACCCATGCCTGCCGCTTGCCGTCCTACCAGCCCACCGTCGTTAGTGCGCGTTACCAACCGCGTGCAAAGCGTGATTGCGCCGCCGCCACTGTGTTGTGCAGCTGGCTGGGCCGCGCTCCCCAAGCTGGACGTGTAAGGGCGAGGCGTGGCCGCGGAGGGCGCGTCTTAGCTCGCGCAGTTTGCGAGCGT
>JBKJKB010000377.1:0-3601 GCA_046597675.1 Gemmatimonadaceae bacterium | reverse complement strand
GTTCGACATACGCGCCGGTCCGATCGCGGACGCATACAGTCAGCGCGTTGAGAAAGAATCGCTGCGGACGGCGGTTTGGATATTTCACGATGAGCGCTCCAAGTGGAACATGCTCAGTGAAGTCGCTTCTTTATCCACCTTCAACGCGTTCCGAATAACCGATCTCCTGCGTCTCCGAGCCCCGGCAGGATATATCCGACCGAATTGAGCTCCCTGTCCAGCGCGGCCGCGTAGATCGTCACGTCTGGATGTGCCTTGTTGAGTCGCCCTACGCCTTCCGGGGCCGCGACCAGGCAGAGAAACCGAATTCGCTCCGCACCCGCGCGCTTGAGCGCGGACACCGCCGACACGGCGCTCCCTCCCGTCGCGAGCATGGGGTCGAGAACGAAGAACTCCCGCTCGGGCACATCGCCGGGGACTTTGAAGTAGTAGTCCACGGGCTCCAGTGTGTCGTGGTCGCGGTAAAGCCCGATGTGCCCCACACGCGCGGCGGGGATCAGGCGCAGAATTCCCTCGACCATCCCGAGTCCGGCGCGGAGTATCGGCACCAAGGTCAGCTTCTTCCCCGTGATCCGCGCGCCAACCGTTCGCTCGAGCGGCGTCTCGACGTCGATCGGCGCCAGCCCGAGTTCGAGGGTAGCCTCGTACGCCATCAGCATCGCGATCTCGTCGACGAGCTCCTTGAAGATCTTCGTCGGCGTTTCCCTGTCCCGCAGCATGGTCAGCTTGTGCTGAATCAGCGGATGCCGGATAATTGACAGCGATGGAAACTCTGGGACTCGCTCGATGGTCATTTGTGTGGCGTTAAGGCCGGTCTCTGAAACCGTGTATGGTTTTTGGTTTATGGTGCGCAAACCAAGAACCATTAACCATAATCCGCTGTCCTAATGAGAGAATATCAGGCGGTCGTCGTGAAACTGACGCGGCGAACGCAGGAAGACGAGGACTCCCTGACCGATCTTTTCAACGAGAGAAGCCGGAGTGGGTGGGAACCGGCGCTCATGGCACAGGATGAGCACAGGCTGACGGTCATCTTCCAGCGACAGGCCACGGTCGAGGGAGTGCCTTAGCCCCCAAGAGCGCATGCAAGTCACGTTCATAGGTGCAGCCCGTGAGGTAACGGGCTCCTGCCACGTCTTGAAGGTCGGTGGACGAACGGTTCTGCTCGACTGCGGAATGTTCCAGGGATCGCGCCAGGAATCAGCCGAGAAGAACCGCGTGCTGCCTGTTCCCATCGGGGAGATCGACGCCGTCGTGCTATCGCACGCGCACATCGACCATGCCGGGCGGCTGCCGTTTCTGATCCGCGAGGGTTACTCCAGGCAGATCTTCGCCACTCCGGCAACCCGCGATCTCTGCGCCATCATGCTGGGCGATTCGGCCAACATCCAGGAGAAGGACGCTGAGTTCCTCGCTAAACGCCGCAAGGAATTCATCGAGCCGTTGTACACGACGCGGCACGCGGTGCGAACGATCGAGCTGATGGTCGGCCAGCCATACGGGACCACCTTCGACGTGGTTCCCGGCGTGCGCGCGACGTTCATCGATGCAGGGCACATACTCGGCTCAGCCACGGTGGTGCTGGATTGCACCGAGGACGGGGTGAGCAAAAGGCTCGTATTCTCCGGCGACATCGGACGCCGTGGGCTCGCGATCATTCGCGACCCGCAGATTCCGACCGGAGCCGACGCAGTGATCATGGAATCGACCTACGGAAACCGGGATCATGAGTCGGTGGCGGATGCCCGCGCCCGCCTTGCCCAGGTAGTGCGCGATACGGCCGCGCGCGGCGGCAGAGTGCTGATACCGGCGTTCGCGGTGGGAAGGACGCAGGAGCTGATCTACAGTCTGCACGAGCTCCATCGCGAGGGCGCCATCCCGGCCATTCCGATCTACGTGGACTCGCCGCTCGCGATCGACACCACCACCGTGTTCGAGATGCATCCGGACACGTTCGACCGGAACGAGGATTTCGTGCGGAAAGTCCCGGAGCTGTTCCAGTTCGACCTTGTACGCTACACACGTAGCGTTCAAGACTCGAAGGCGCTGTCGGCCATGCACGGCCCCATGGTGATCATCGCGGCTTCCGGGATGGTCGAGGCCGGACGAATACTGCATCACCTGGCGCAGGGTGCGTCCGATCCCAGGAACACGATTCTGATCGTCGGGTTCCAGGCCGAGCATACGCTTGGCCGCCGGATCGTCGAGCGGCGTCCCGTGATCAAAGTCTTCGGCGAGGAAGTGCAGCTCAAAGCGAATGTCGAGATCATCAACGGTTACAGCGCGCATGCCGATCGTGGCGAGCTGGCCGGGTGGATCCAGGCAGTGCGCGAAGCGTCGCCCGCGCTGCGCACCGTTTATCTCGTGCACGGCGAGCCGCCAGCTCAGGACGAGCTCACGACGTCCCTCACCGCCAAGGGCTTCTCCGTGAGCAGTCCGGCGCCAGGAACGACAGTCACGCTCTGAAACGGCGAATAACTTTCGCCGGTGGCTTCGAAGCTTCTCGTTCTCTTCAGGCTGGCGGTTGCCATTGCCCTGACCTTTGCCGGGTTGTGGATCGCCTCGGCGCTGGCCGTGTTCGTCTTTGCGGCGCGCGACAACGCTCGCCGCGCGGACGCGATCGTCGTCCTCGGAGCGGCGCAATACGACGGGCGACCGTCGCCCGTCCTTAAAGCGCGCATCGATCACGCGCTCGCCCTGTTCAATCGCAAGCTCGCGCCACGACTGATAGTCACCGGCGGGCGCGGCGAAGGCGACACGACGAGCGAAGCGGCGGTCGCGCGCAATTACGCGCTGCGCCGCGGAGTGCCCGACAGCGCGATACTGCTCGAGTCCACCGGCCGCACGACCGAGGAGTCGATACGCGGAGTTGCCTCGATCCTCGAGGCTCGCGATCTGAACAGCGCGGTCCTCGTGAGCGATCCAGCGCACATGTTCAGACTATGGGTCCTGGCACACCGCTTCGGTGTCACGCCCTACACCTCACCAACGCGGACGAGCCCACTGCATCCGAACAGGCGTGTCCGCTGGCGGTACATGTTTCAGGAATCGCTGAAGGCTCCGGCGGCGCTGTTCCTCGAGGAATCCGTGGCGGCGAAGCTGCTGCCGCCCGTGCGGAGAATTATTCCGGACGAGATATCGCCGTGAAGAACTGCTAACAGCTAACAGCTAGCTGCCAAGAGCGCTTCACCTCAGCGCCCGCTCGATCCACGCCCAGTAAGCTGATCCTCCCAGGCCTGCCAGATCGTTGTGATCGGCGTCGTCTACGATCAGAAGCTCGCCTTTGCTTTTCGCTGCGCCGAATACTGCGCGGCCCATTTCGACTTCGATTACTCCATCGCGCGTTCCGTGTACTACCCACACCGGCGCGTCGATCGCTGCCACGGCCGCGCGTGTGTCGTAGTGCACGCGCGAGATCAGACCAAAGGCGCGAGCCAGGAGAGGTGTAATCACGCGCGGAGCCATCTCGCGCGCCGAGGTGAATGGCGCCTGCAGGAGCAACGCCCGCGGCTCGTGCTTCACGGCGAGCTCGGCGGCGACCGCGCTGCCCAGAGAGTGTCCGAAGAACGCGATACGCGCCGTATCGATGCCCACGGCGGAC
>JBKJKB010000371.1:0-4986 GCA_046597675.1 Gemmatimonadaceae bacterium | reverse complement strand
CGCCCGCAGTGGCGAACGGAGCTGCTATCCACGATCGAAACATTAAACCCTGGCGAATGGACACCAAGCTGGTGCTTAGTATCCCGCTCTCCAATCGGGAATCATGATTGGGCACGAGCCCTCTCGACCGCCCGCGACCGACATCCGCAGCGCCGAACGGCCGGGGCGTGCCCAATGCGATCCATTGCGCTGACAAGTTGGCGGCCTCGAAATCATCGCGTATAGGGGTCTGCCCGCCCGAGCCCACCTGAATCAGCGCCGTATCCGATCTCCATCCAGCTACGGTCGCCACGATCCGGGCGAGGCCGGGGCGCTGTCCGGTTACGACGGCCCGCTCACCAGGTTCAGGCGAGACAGAACGGACGGCGGCGACGGAGGGGTCGAGGGATGTCCAGCTGACGCCCGTCACTATCATGCCTCTGCCGTATTGATCGGTCGTTTCAGCCAACACAACGGCGGTATCGCCGGGCGAAAGTATGGACGTGCCGCGGACCGCCAGTTCGTCGAGAAACGGCGGCGCTTGGCCCAACCATCCGGCGACCTCCAGGCTTTTGCCCGCTGCGCCGATCAGTCGCGGGACGCCGGCCAGCGCTGTCATTACGTACGCCTGAAGTCTGCCCTGTCTCGCGGATTCGAATGCGACGAACTGGCCGTCGGGCGAGTAAGCCGGCCGGCTATCCTGTGCCGGGTCGAACGTCATACGGCGGAGCTGGCCGGTAAGAATATCGGCTGAGTATATCTCGGCGTTGCCGTCCCGCTCCGTTGTGAACGCGATGTGGTCGCCGTTGGCGGACCAAGCGAGGTCGTAGTCCTCGCTCAAATGCTGGCTCAGATTGCGCGCCTGCGATCCGTCGGCGAGCGCTACGAAGATTTCCTGCTGTCTCGCTACGCCTTCGCGCGCAATCCACGCGATGTGCGTACCGCGCGGCGACCAGCGTGCATCGACGACCGATCGACCAGCGGCGGTGTCAATGGCGACCCGCTCGATGCCGGGTACCACCTGGTAAGCGTACAAATCGGTGTCGTAGGCACCGTCCCGATCCGGGCCGCCGTAAACCACGAGCAGGCGCGTACCATCGGGAGACCAGTCTGACGCGATGTAATCCCCGGCGCCCGTAGCTACCGGGATAGCTTCGCGCGTATTCGCGACGATGACGTACACGTGTACCCCAGATCCGGTCACCCGCTCGACAGCGACCAGCTCTCCGGTCGGGGATAGCCGCGGGTTTATCCAGGGTAACGACAACGAGTCGATCCAGCCCGGGGCACCTTCGGATAGCGGGAGCCCGCGCGCGCGGCGAGCCTCCGCGGAGACAAGCCCCGCTGCCGTGTAATAGCGTACTTCCCGTGGGCCCAGGCGCTCCGCCAGCACCAGCGTGTCGCTCAGCACGTTTCCTCTTGTCGCGGATCTTTCCTGCAGGGAAGCGCGCAAGCCGAAAGAGGCTACGACAGCGAGTGCGCCCGCGATCGGGATCCACCACCTGATCCCCCACGATTGCCACAATACCTGCCGTTTCGGGCGGCTGGCCGTGCCATCGGAAGGTCGAGTGTCGTCCGTCGCTTCCTCTTCGCTAGCACGGAGTGGTTGCTCTCCCGTCTCTGCGGTGCTCTCGGGCCGCGAACCCGGAAGAAGCAGCGGCGCGCTTACTCCGAGCGTACGGGCCAGCGTGTGCAACTCGCCGCGTTCGGTATCGGTGGTAGCTGACGCTTCTGCCAGCGCGAGGAGATGCTCGGCGTCGTCATACGCGCCCGAGAGCAGCGCGTCCCAAGTGGCCTGCCGGGCGTGCCGATACGCGAGCGGCTTGCGCCCGGCCATACCGTAAAGGCGGGCGAGCTCGCTGTGAGCGGGCTGCGCTTCCCCCGCCAACGCATCAGCCGCCCAGTTCGCCAAAAGCATTACTCCCGCCTCGCCAGTGCTTTCGAGCGCAAGCTCGGCGGCGGTCTCGCTCGAAGGCGTCATCTTGCCACCGTGCTGCACGAGCAACCCACGGCCCTCGAGACTCGACGCGCCTTCCAGAGCTGCGGCCTCGGAGATGTGAGCCGCGCCAGCCAGCAGCCGGATCGGCACGGCCTGGGTGAAGAGCGAGGCCGCGACGAAAAGACGCTGCTCGTGCGGCGAGCATTGCAGAAGGCGGCGACGAAGCACGTCACGAATCGTTACCGGAGAAGTGGAGGGAATCTCACCGGCTTTGGCACGGTCAGCCAGCTCTATCAGACGGAAGGGAACTCCTCCCGCGAGGTGGGCGAGCCTGCTCCGATCGCTGTCGCCTACGTCCTCGAAGCGAAGAATCGCCGCGAGCAACAGATCGCTGTCGCCCAGAGGGAAGGGCTTGAGCTCCAGCTCATCGAAGCCGGCGATCCGCGCACGGCTCTTAACTCCGCGACCGTGGCCACGAGAGTCTGGCGTTCGGCCGTCGGCGCCGCCGGCCCAGGTTCCGACAATAAGGACAGGTACTGCCCGCAAACGATGGGCAAGATACCGAATCAGATCGATCGTTGAGGCGGAAGCATTATGTAGATCCTCGAGAACGATGCAGACGGGCTGCTCGTATGCGATTGCGTCGACCAATGCCGCAATCCCTTCGAAGAACCGAACACGTTCTGCCTCGTCTGTCAGCGCGCCTGGCTCAGGGAGCTGAAACTGGTCACGCAACTCGGGGAGCAGCCGTGCCGCTTCGGCTAGGAGATGCTGGCTCGCCCCAGCGATTCCCGGGGCGTTGAGCGCGGCGCGAAGCGCTTCCGCCACACTAGCGTATGGAATTGCCGCGGCTACCGCCCTTTCCTGGCCTCGCAGAACGAGCGCCGAGTCCGTCGCCGCTGATCTTTCGAGAAACTCGTCAACCAGGCGGGTCTTCCCAATGCCTTGCTCCCCGTAGAGCAACACCGCCGTTCCTTTCCCGGCGACCGCTCTCCGCCATGCGCCGAGGAGCTGCGCGGTCTCGCTCTCGCGACCGACGAATTCCGGATTCGAGCTCTCCCCTCCCTGGAGTCCGAGGCTTGGCTCCGATCCGTGTGACCCTCGTCCCGAACCTGCGCTCAAGAGTCCCTTCAACATCGACATGACGGCCGGCGACGGCTTCGCGCCAAGGTCGTTCTCCACGCGGTCGCGGTGCACGGTCAGCGCGGTGATTGCCTCGGCCCGCCGGCCGCCGGCCATGAGCGCGGACGCTTCGAGAACGGCGGCGTCGGCGCTCAGCGGTTCATGACGGACGAGCGCGCGAGCGCGCCCCACGGCCAGTTGCCAGTCTCCCGAAGCAAGCGCTCGCTCCGCCGAAACAGAGAGCGCGCCTTCGTATGCGGCTGAAAACCGGCGCCGCTGCTCGTCGACCCATTCCGTGAACTGGCTTGCGGAAATTTCCAGACCTTCCAGGAATTCTCCACCATACAGAGTGATCGCGTCCTCGACTTCCCCACGATCGAGCGCTTTCCGGAAAGCGGTTGCGTCACACCAGATATGACTTTCATCGCTCAGAGCTATTTGATCCTGTTCCGAGCTCAGGATGTCCTCGCCGAGCGCGGATCGGAGGCGATGCAGCGTTTGGCGGAACGCGTTACGCGCCTTATTCTCTGCTACATCGCCCCAAAGGAGTGCTACCAGCTCTTCGCGACGCACTGCGTCGTGGAAGAGGAGATAGGCCAGCATTCCCAGTAGCTTCCCGGGCCCCAGCCCCGGAACGACCCGTCCCGCCCCATCGACGAGCGTTGGGGGCCCTAACAGCGTCAGGCGAAAGCGCTGGCCAACCGGAGGTACGAAGGGCTGTGACATGCGCGGGCGCAAATATAACGCTTGGGTCACGGCCAGCAGTCATTTTAGGCGAGCAAACGGACCTGGTCATGCCAGCCCTGTTTGCTCCCCTAAAATGACTGCGGGCCGTGACCCAGGCGTTATATTTGCGCCCGCTCATGTCACAGCCCTTCCTACCTCGTAGACCAGCATGAGCGATCCCCTCCGTGGACTGGGCGGAAGGGAGCGACAGCGAGGTTTTCGCTATTGGATCGGGACGGCGTAGAACGTGGCGGTGCCCGACGTGGCATTTCCCGAAAAGCGCAGTTGGCCGGTGGTCGAGTTGGCGGTTTCGTCGATGATCTGGTCGATGTAGTTGAACTCGGCAAACGTCAAGGGACTGACCGAAATGGTCAAATACTCGATCCCGTTATAGCTGGTCCGCGTGAACGTGCCGGTGATGTTCGCGCCGAACCCGGTTGGCATATCTGTACTGGACAGGTCTTTGGACAGATAAGGACCTCTCCACTTGTTGACGAGCACGGACCCAAAGGCGTTCTGGAGGATATCTAGATCGGCCGCACCCGGCTTCGTCTTCAAGTCCGTTAGATCAAGCGGATAGCGGCGAACATCGGACGTCATCGCTCCCACAGCGGTCTGAATCGCCACCAGATCGCTCGTCAACCTCCCGGAATCACCCTTCGAGAGCTGATTGTTCAAGGCCGGCATTAACACCGCCGCCAGCGTCGCAACTATCGCCAGGGTGACAAGCACTTCCGGCAAAGTGAAACCACGGCGATTTTCAGTGTTTGCTGGCATATTGGCTTTTGAGTCGAAGTTGTTGGTGCCGCGGCAGCTCGTCCGCCGCAAACGGACCTGGTCATGCCAGCCCTGTTCGCTCCCCTAAAATGACTGCGGGCCATGACCCAGGCGTTATATTTGCGCCCGCGCATGTCACAGCCCTTCCTACCTCGTAGACCAGCATGAGCGATCCCCTCCGTGGACTGGGCGGAAGGGAGCGGCAGCGAGGTTTTCGCTATTGGATCGGGACGGCGTAGAACGTGGCGGTGCCCGACGTGGCATTTCCCGAAAAGCGCAGCTGGCCGGTGGTCGAGCTGGCGGTTTCGTCGATGATCTGGTCGATGTTGTTGAACTCGGCGGGCGTCAAGGGACTCACCGAAATGGTCAAATACTCGATCCCGTTATAGCTGGTCCGCGTGAACGTGCCGGTGATGTTCGCGCCGAACCCGGTTGGCATATCT
>JBKJKB010000101.1:0-6060 GCA_046597675.1 Gemmatimonadaceae bacterium | reverse complement strand
GGCCTTGAATGCCGGACCGCCTTCGGCGGCGTACTTCCGCTCGGGCGGAATGCCCAGGGCCTGGCAGAAATCCTCCTGGTGCAGCCGGCGCGTTCGATCGCTTTCGTCGAAGGAACGGTCGTAGCGCACGATGAGCAGATAGGGGCGCCCGGCAACACGTCGCGCCGCCACCGGAGCGACCGGCAGTCCGATGGCGGCGGCGAGTGTCATGACGAGCGCTTCGTTCTCGGTGGTGTGTGGGAACCGCGCAATCGGCGGTTTCAGGATGTGTGTGGTGGGCTGTCCAGGCGCCGGCAGGGCCACGCGACCGCCGACGAGCACGACCGGCAACTTGGACTGCGCGCCGGCCAGCGAAAGCCGCAGCCCGTCGCGACCGGCGAGCAGGGGCCGCGTCGGCAAGGTGTCGAGTATGCCGACCAGTTCGGCGTCAGTGAGCGCGCGCGCCTCTCCACCCGGATCCACGACTGGCGGCGCCTCGCCTTCGGGCCAGAGAGACAACGCGCCAGCGACGTCGCCACCGAGCGCTTCCAGGAAGGCGAAGTCGTTACGCTTCGAGATCCCGAGCGCGCCGGCGATCGCGTCGCGTTGCGACTCCTCGGGGAGAAGGCCGGCAAAAAATGGCCGGCACTCGCGCTGCCGGAATGGCTCGGCTCGCTTTGGTAGTGAAAACGAAATCGCAGGACGAGTTGGATCCCCCAGCCACTCCGGCGAATATGCGAACCGCATCTCGCCGTGCTCGTTCACCTGGAGGGCGCCAACGATTGATCCATCCCACCAGACCGACAGCGTCCGCGTCACGAGTCACTGCCGGGGAGCACGGCCGGAGGTGCAATGTGCAAGCGCAGGCCGAGCGCGTCGAGCACCGCCAGCACCTTGGCGAGTCGAACCGTGGGCTTGCCACCCTCCAGCTCAACGAGAAAACGAACTCCGACCCCGGCGGCGGCAGCCACTTGGTCCTGGCGGAGGCCCTGAGCAAGTCTGGCCCGGCGAACGGCGGCTCCGATATCTCCAACAGCCATGCTTTTCCCGATCGGGAATATCATGCCCACGGCTCACTCTGAAAATCTATCCATATTCCCGATCGGGAATGTTGGAACTAGAAAAGCAAACAATGGCTCGTTTATTCCCGATCGGGAATACCCGGCCGAGCAATTTTTGGGAGGGGACCGCAGACCTTCTGAATCCGCCTACTTCTTGAGACCCGCCGTCCAATTGAGGATCACGGTCAACGCCGGGCGCGTCGGCTGATCGACCACGGTGTTGACCAGGAAGCGCTGGCCATCGGCGGTGACGGCGTAGTCAGTCGGGTACGGCGGGTTCGGCTCGGGGACCTCGACGTCGAAGAGAGCGTGCGGTCAGCTTGCCGTCGGCGGAGATGTAGAACAGTTCTTTGCCGTCGCGCCGCCACTCGGGTTGCGTGCCCCCGGCGATCGAGATCGGCGTTTGCCCGCTCGCCGCCGGAAACGGCCGGACGTAGACCTCGAACCTGCCCGATTCGTCCGACGCGTACGCCACCCACCGGGTGTTCGGCGAGAAGCGACCCTGCACTTCATTGAACGGCGTATCGAGAAACGTGCTCGCCTTGCGTTCTCCGGCCATCGTCAACACGCCCAGATCGTATCCGCGTGGCGTCAACTGCACAGACAGAAGAAACCGTCCATCGCCTGACATATCGTTGGGATACGTGGCGGTAGTCGCGCTGACCACACCCTCAGCCACGGGCTCCTCTGGTCCGCCACCGACCGCCTTCTGGAAAATCGCGGTCGACCCCGAGCGGGTCGACCCGAAGAGCAGACGACCGCCGTCGGCGGACCAGACGGGAAACCAGTCGGTGAGCGGATCGGACGTCAGACGCGAGGTGGTGCCACGGGCCAGCCCCAACACCCAGAGATCGGGCGCCGCCGTTGCCGCATCGGTCATCGTAAAGACGACGCTCTGCTGATCGGGCGACAGGCGCGGAAAGCTGTACTGCGCCGGCGCGGTTGGGGGCACCGTTGACGCGCCGCCGCGGTCGTGCCAGCGCAGGCTCGTGGTCAGCCCCACGCTGGGGCCGTGGGCCAGCACACCGGCCGGCGAGACGGTCACTGCCGCGTAACCGAAGGAAGCACCCCAGTAGCCGACGCGATCGCCAACACGAACGGGGTCGCCGCTCGTCTGAAGCGCGCGGTCATCGAACGCCTGCGCAAACAATGTCCCGTCGCGCACGAACACCAGGTGCCCAGAGGCATACAGCGCCATCCCGTCACTCTCGAGAATGCGTGTGGACGACGACGAGTCGAGCGCCGTCACGTAGACGCCCCGGTACTCGGGCTTCAAACTGCGCTGGTAGTACAGAAAATGTCGGCCGTCTGACAGAAACTGCGGCCAGTACTGCGAAATGACCGCCTGGTCTGGGTCGACCTTCGTTGCTGCCGTCACGACACCGCCCGACGCAGAGATTCGGGACATCGGGCTGTTCGTCACACCGGTGAACACGATGATGCCATCCGGGTTCCAGGCACCGCCGCGGCCGGCGGCTGCGTTACCGAGCACCTGTGGCACCCCACCGGCGGTATCGATCTTCTTGAGTTTGCCGCCCGCGAAAAACGCAAGGAACCGGCTGTCGGGCGACCAGAACGGAAACGACGCGCCCTCGGTGCCGGGGAGGGGCTGTGCCTCTACACCGTCAAGCGGACGAATCCAGAGTTGCGACGCGCCACGCTTCCGCGCGGCGACGAACGCGAGACGACGCCCGTCCGGAGAGAGCGCAAGCTGGGCGGCCGAGGCGACCGGCGATGGCGTCAGCGTCACGTCCGCCGGCGGCTGCACTTCAAACCGCATGGTCGCGGCTGGCGCCGCAACGTTCGACATGTAGCGCACTCCGATCGCAAGGCCGATCGCGACCGCGCCAAGGATTCCCAGCGCGACGAGGGCGCCCCGTGCAGCGCGGCGTGCTCCCGTTCGCGGCGTCACGACGACCGCGCGTGCGCCCGACGTGCCCGCGTTCGCGCCTTCCGCCGCCCAGCGCAGGGCCGACCCCAGATCCGCCGCCGTCTGAAAGCGATCGTCCGGATTCTTCGCCAGGCATTTGCGGACGATCGCGTCGACGAGCGACGGCGTGAGCGGCTGCACGGTGGAAATCGGCAGTGGATCGCGCTCGAGGATCGCGGCGATGAGACTCGTCTGCGTCTTGCCCTCGAAGGCCTTCCGCCCCGTCAGCATCTCGTAGAGCACGCTGCCGAACGCGAAGAGGTCCGTGCGCGCGTCCGCCTCGCCGCCCTCCACTTGCTCGGGCGCCATGTACTGGAACGTGCCGAGGATCGTGCCCTGCGCCGTCAACGTCTGCGGCGGCGTCGTGGGCAGCATGGTGGCCGTGTTGACGGTGAGGGCCGGCGCGGTTCTGGCGAGGCCGAAGTCGAGCAGTTTGGCGATCGGCGGGGCGGAGGCCCCGCTGCTCCGGGCGAGGAAGATATTGCCCGGTTTCAGGTCGCGATGGACGATCCCCTGGCGGTGGGCGGCGGCCAGCGCATCGGCCATCTGGATCGCGATCCGCAGCGCTTCGTCCAGCGGCAGGCCGGATCCTTTCGCGCTGGCGCGTGCGCATCGGGTCTCGATCGTTTCCCCGTCGAGCAGCTCCATGACGAGAAACGCGGTGCCCGCATGTTCGCCGACGTCGTACAGCGTGCAGATGTTCGGATGGGTGAACCGTGAGAGGGCGCGCGCTTCGCGGTCGAAGCGCTCGCGGAACTGCGGATCGGCTGCAAGAGCGTCCGGCAGGATCTTGATCGCCACGTTGCGATCCAGGCGCGTGTCCCGCGCTTTGTAGACCTCGCCCATGCCCCCGGCGCCGACCAACGCCAGGATTTCGTACGCGCCGAGACGAGCGCCGGCGGCAAGGGTACTGTTCATTTCTTCAGCGCCGCCGTCCAGTTGAGGACCACGGTGATGGGAACGATTGCGGCGTCTCCGGTTGGCGTTTTGATGAGGAATCGCTTCCCGTCGCGGCTGGGGACGTAATGCGTGCGCGACTCTCTCACGCCTCCGCCGACACGCACCTGAAACAGTTCCGTCGGAGCGCCGAACGAGGGGCCCGGACCAACCCCCACGGCCATCAGCTTCTGGTCCGACGAGAGGTAGTACATCTCACGGCCATCAGCCCGCCAGCGAGGCTCGTACCCGCCGGTCGTGGACACGGTCCACTGCCGGTCAGTCAGGGGAAAGGTCTGAACGTGGACTTCAAAGCGGCCAGACTCGTGCGAGCTGTACGCCACCAACTTGCCATCCGGCGAAAAATTACCGTGCCATTGATCGCCTGGCGCGGATAGAAAACTCACCGGCTTCGGGTCCCCCGCGAGCGGTAGCAGCCACAGGTCGGAATCTGAAGACGTGGTCGGCGAGAAGAGCAGATGCCGTCCGTCCGGAGACCAGTCCCACAGCATCATGTTGGAGGACAGCACACCGGAGGCGCGCGTCACCGTCTGCGACAGCACGAGCTCTTCTTTGCCGCCGCCACCAGCGCTCTTGGCATAGAACTCAGTCCACCCACCGGCCCTGGTAGTCCGGAAGATGATCCGAGCCCCGTCGGGCGCCCAGACCGGTGAGGCATTCACTGACGGTCCGAACGTGAACGGCGCTGAACTGCCCCGTGTGAGGTCCGTGATCCAGATATCGGGGAAGCCGAGCTTCGGATCCACTAGAGACGCCGCCAAACGAGTCTGATCGGGGGACAGCCGGAAATCCGTGTAGTCACCCAGAGCCCCTGCCGACTCGGACGGGGTTCCGCCCCGATCGAACCAGGTCAGCCGGTTTGGTGTTGAAAGTGCGCCCGCGTAGGCCAGCGTGCCCGTGCCGGATACTGAATAAGAACCAGTGCCCCTGCTGGAACGGCCGACGCCTCCTTCCACCACGAACGCCTGTCCCCTGAGCTCGAGACGCTCGGCATCAAAGGCCTGGCCCATCAGGGTGTCGCCATCCAGGAACAGCACATGGCCGGAGGGCGCATAGAGCGCGGAGGTGTGGCCACGAATCAGAAGCTTCTTCGTCTCGCCGTCGAGGGCGCCTGCGTACACACCGGTCTGATCCGCCAGGCTGCTTCGGACCATGAACAGGAAGTGACGACCGTCCGGAAGGAATTGCGGGTATCGATGGGATCCCTCCTGGCGGGACGTGTCCACTTCGGTGACCGGCGTGACCATTCCGCCCGACGATGAAACCCGCAGAATGCCAGTGGTGCCCCTGGAGAAGATGATCGTGTCGTCCGGCCCCCACGAGGCCCCACGGCTATCGAGAACATTTGCAATCACCTGCGAGGGTCCGCCGCTGGCAGCGATCTTCTTCAGCTTTGCATCAGCGAAATAGCCGATCCAGCGATGGTCCGGCGACCAGAACGGGGATTCGGCGCCTTCAGTGCCCGGCAGCGAATGGGCCGTCACGGCGTCCAACGATCGAAGCCAGAGCGTGGGTCTCGCGCCGGGAGCGGCAGCGGCAAACACGATGGCCCGGCCATCCGGGGATACGGCCAACTGCGGCACGCCGACCGTGGTTCCACTCTGGCCGGTAAACAGGGTCTTGTCCGGAGGGAGGATGCTCAATCGGACCACATCTCCCATCGCCGGCGCCGATGCCGGACGCAGGACGAAGAAGAGCGCGATCAGCACTCCGGCGGCGGCCGTGATCCACGCGACGCGCTCAGGCCACGGGTTGCGCGTGCGCGCGCCAACGGGCGCGACCGCCGTTCCCCCGTCCGCGATCAACGCCAGCACGCGTTTCACGTCGCCGACGTCCTGCCAGCGGTCGTCCGCATCCTTCTCCAGACACTGCTCGACGACGCGATCGAGCGCCGGCGGCGTCAGCGGCTGGCGCGTGGAGATCGCCGGCGGCGTGTCCTTCAGGATCGCGCCGATGACGCTGGCCGCCGATGCACCATCGAAGGGCCGTCGCGCCGTCGCCATCTCGTAGAGCACGGCGCCGAGCGCCCAGATGTCGCTGCGCGCGTCCGCCTCGCGCCCTTCGACCTGCTCGGGTGCCATGTAAGGGATCGTCCCGAGGAGAGTGCCGGTGGCGTCGCCACCGGCGACGGCC
>JBKJKB010000093.1:0-5323 GCA_046597675.1 Gemmatimonadaceae bacterium | reverse complement strand
ATCGACCCCGTCAACGCTTCGCAGATCGGCTGGCCGCTGCTGCTCACCACGCTGGCGACGCTCCTGCTGCAGCTCGCCTTCGCGCGGCTCTTCTCGGTGGTGTTCTTCTACCACTATGCGTTTCTCGTGATCTCCATGGCCCTGCTCGGTCTCTCGGTGGGCGCCGTGGTCTCCAAGCTCGTGCCGCGCATCCGCCACGGATCGTTCCGCACGACGATGAGCGTCCTGTGCATGGCGGCGGCGTTTTCGCTGCTTCCCGCGCTGCATATCGCCCTCGGCGCGAGTATCTGGCTCGTGACCGACTGGGAAGCCTTCGCCAGGCTTGCCCAGGTGTTCCTCGTCTGCATGATCCCCTTTGTGTTCGCGGGCGCCGCGATCACTTCCGCGGTGTCCCGCGGCTCGCGGCAAATCGCGAAGCTCTATTCCTTCGACCTGCTCGGCGCGAGCCTCGGCTGCCTCCTCTTCGTCCCCGCGGTCAACCTGCTGGGCGCTCCCAACGTGATCCTGCTCGCTGCGATCGTATGGCTCGCGGCCTCGATCGCCTGGCTGATCGGCACCCAGGCGAAGGTGCTGGCGGGCTTCGGCTATCTGGCGATCACGACCCTCACGGCGGTGCTGATGTTGAATATGGATGGGCGGTTCTTCGACGTGCGCGTGAGCCACGGGGCGCCGCGCACCAACGAGATCTTTTCCGCATGGAACGCCTTCTCCCGCGTCAACGTGCAGAGGCGACCGGACAACACGCTGTGGCTCGAAATCGACGGCGGCGCGGGCTCTTGGATGCCCGAAATCGATTTTGAGGGGCCCTCGGGCAAGGTCTTCGCGGCATGGCTCGGCAAGACGGGAACCGACCTGGCCTTCCTCATGGTGAAGCAACCCAAGGCGTTGGTCATCGGCGCGGGAGGCGGCGTGGACGTAGCGCGCGCGATCGCCGCGGGCAGCAAGGATGTGACCGCCGTCGAGATCAACCCTTTGATCGCCGAGACCATCATGTCTGACGTGTTCCGGCGCGAGACTCGCGGGCTCTACCAGCGGCCTGAGGTGCGCCTGCACGTCGAGGACGGGCGCACATTCGCGCAGCGCTCCACCGAGTCTTACGACGTGATCCAGCTCTCGCAGGTGGACACCTGGGCCGCGTCTGCGTCCGGCGCGTATGCGCTGACGGAGAACTATCTTTATACGGTCGATGCGGTCCGCGCCTATTTCCGCCGCCTGGCGACGGACGGCAAGCTTTCCATCAGCCGCTGGGAATTCCGCCGCCCGCGCGAAACGGTGCGGCTTGCCGCGATCATGCAGGAGGCCTTGCGCCTCGAAGGCGTGGCCCAGCCCGAAAAGCATATCGTCGTCGTGATCGAGGACCTTCCCGACTATCCGCAGGGAAATGTGCGCATGGGAACGGTCATCCTGCAAAGGGATCCGTTCACGCGCGCGGCACTGGACCAATTGCAGGAGCGCATGACCGGCACGAGGATGAAATACGCTTATGCGCCGGGCGTCGTAGTGAGCGAGCCTTTTGACCAGCTCTTCGACGCCACTCGCCGCGAACGGCTTTTCGCCGAGTACGACTATGACGTCACGCCCGTCACCGACGACCGCCCGTTCTTCTTCTTTACCGGCCGCTGGAGCCAGGCGTTCGAAAAGCTCTTTTCTTTCGACGACTCGGGCGACTCCGTCAACACCGGCGCGCAGTTCCTGCTGCTCGCGCTGTTCATCATGACGGCTTTCGCGGTGGTGATTCTCTTCTTGATACCCTTCTGGCTGGCGGCGCGCCGCCCGCAGCTTCGTGCGCGCGAATGGCCGTTCCTGGTTTATGCGCTTGCGATCGGCGTTGGATTCGTCGCCATGGAGATGGGTCTCATCCAGCGCTTCATCATCCTGCTCGGCAATCCCGTGTACTCGCTCACCGTCGCCCTGTTCTCGCTGCTGCTCGGCAGCAGCCTGGGTAGCCGCCTGAGCGGGCGCATTCCCGACTCCCGCCTGCTCACGCGATCGCGCCAAATCCTCCTGGGAGTTGCGGGCGTGGCGGCGCTCTATGCCTACGCCTTGCCGCCGCTTGCCTCCGCATTGCAGTCGATGCCCGTGGCAGTGAAGATCGTGGCGACCGCGGCGCTGATCTTTCCGCTGGCGGTGCTCATGGGCATGCCCTTCGCCATCGCGCTCCGAATGGTCTCGCGTTCGGGAACGAGACTCTTCGAATGGGTCTGGGCACTCAACGCGGCGGCGACCGTCATGGGCTCGGTGCTCGCGATTCTGTTGGCGGTGATCGGCGGGATCACCATCGTGTTCATCATGAGCGCGCTGCTCTATGCATCGGGCGTGTGGCTGCTGCCGCGAATGGCCCGGGGACAGATGTCGGACAACGAATCCCGCGCCTACGCTTCCGACTCCGACATGGCGATGACGGGCTCCCGTGGTGCCGAATGAGGCTGTGATGAACGCAACCGCGCTCGCGGTGATCGCGATGATTGCGGGCGTCTTCATTCTTGTTCACCGCGAGCGCAGGTTCAACCGCGTGCGGCTCTGGACGGTGGGCTGGCTTCTGGTGCTGCTCGACTTCGCGGCGCATTTCGTCCGGCTGGAGGCGCCCGACGCGAGTCCCTGGCTTTCGGACCTGGCGCTTTGCAGCCTGCTTCTCGGCAGCGCGTGCTTCCTCGTTGGGCTGACCTCGGCCGATGGCAAGCGCGAGGCGGCGACGCAGTGGATTTTGCTCTCGCTGCCGCTGGCGGTCTTTGCCCTGACTACCCTCCACGCGTTCGATGCGCCGTGGTTGCAGGTGGCGTGCGTTCTGGTCGCGGTATACGGCCCGGTACTGGCGATCTTGCGCAGCCAGGGGGCGCTCGCCTTGCATGCGGCCGCGCTTTCGGTCGCACTCACGGTCCTCGGCCCCTGGTTCGTGCTCCAGGTTTTCCGGGAAGAGCGCACGCTACCGCTCGTAGCCGGGCTTGCCGCGATCTTCCTGCTGTGCGCCATCGGGACCTGGCATCGCTACCGCCGATTCACCGTGGGCGTCGTCACGCTTTCACTGGGTTTTCTCGGATGGGCGGCGAGCCTGCTGTATGCGTTTCATGGCGGCATGGACCTGCGCACGCTCGACATGCCCGCGCATATCTGGCACCTGCCTGTGTTCTTGGTGGGCATCGGTCTCATCGTCCTCACGCTCGAGGAGCGATCGCAAGGCCATCTCGCGCTCGAGGCGAAGCTGCGCTCCCTCAACCTGGAGCTCGAGCAGCTTTCGCTCAGCGACACCCTTACCAACGCACAAAATCGGCGCTACTTCCACGCCAATATCCGCCGCGACATCGACAAGAGCCTTCGATCGCACGCAGACGGAGCGCCCGCGGGCAGCGTGCGCGATGTGCTCTTCCTCATCATCGACCTGGACCACTTCAAGCAGGTCAACGACACGTACGGTCACGCGGCGGGCGACGAGGTGCTCGTTGAAGTCACCGCGCGCCTGCGCAACGTCGTGCGTTCATCGGACATGGTGATCCGGTGGGGCGGCGAGGAGTTCCTCGTGGTAGCCAGCCCGTCGTCGCGCGAGCAGGGGCCACAGAAGGCGGAACGCATCCTGCAGATGATCTCCGGACGGCCCTTTGAGCTGACGGAGGGGTCGGTGCGCCTGACCTGTTCGGTGGGCTGGGCGGCTTTCCCGTGGTTTCCGGACCTTCCTTCTGAAGTTTCCTACGAGGAGGTCCTGCAGCTCGCCGACCGCGCGCTCTATGCTGCCAAGGACGAAGGGCGCAATCGAGCCGTGGGATTCATCGCCGCGGGCTCGCCGCCGCCGCTGGAAACGCTCGGCCAACCGCACGTTCTCGACGAGTTCAAGATCGAGCAGCGCCACAGCCCGGGGCCTTCACCCGCCGCGAGCGTGGCGAACTCCGACGCGTATCGGGAGACGGAGGCTTCATCGGAGCCGCTGGGAAAGCTCGCGACAAGGTAGCCCCTGGGCTCGGGATTCTCGTCTGGGGCGCAATGTCGCACCCCAGACGAGACCCTCCGATCGTCGCTAGCCTGGATCAGCGAACGCCCGCGGTCGTACTGACGACGGTGCATCCGTCGGCGTCCCGGGACGGCACGGTACTTTGATCGACAAAGGTATTGTCGATGACTCGCACGATGCTCCTCGCGGACAATGGTGCCCCGCTCGAGCAGGTGGATGCGGATGCGGACATCGCCAGCAGCGAGCCGTGCTGCTCGAAGGTGCCGCTGCTGGTGCATGTGGCGCCCCCCGTATCCGATGCAAACTCGGAGGTGTAGCGGTTTGCGGTGAGCCTCACCTGCATCGCTCCGCAACTGAATGTCGCGCCGTTATTCGCGGGATTGGTGCAGCCACTGCGCACGACCTTTTGCGTGGTTCGGTAAGCGCCTCCAAGGGGCAGGGTTGCGAAGGTATAGCGCGTCACCTGTCGCGTGATCGTGGTGCCGTCCACGGTGTATACGACGGTTGCACGGTGCGGGTCGGTGAAGGTGAACGTCGCCGTTCCGACGGCTTGCGCACGCACCTGGCTCGAATCGAACGGGGTGAACCCGAACCATGGTCCGTTGACACGGTGGATCGGTCCCGAATAGACGCCTTCGCCCGTGCGGATACCCCTTCCCATCATGAACCATAAAGGATTGGAGCCCTGGTCATAGACGTGGAAGACCGCGATCAGAATGTCGGCCTGATGGAAGACACTGATGCCCCAGCCAGAGGCTGCGGGATCCCACCACATGTCCTGATAATTGAAATCGGATCCCGCTACCGCGACATTGGGCACCATGGTGGCCGAGTTGTTGGTGACGTTGGTCTCTCCGGGTGCGGGCGGGATGCTGCCCGTGAATGGCGGCCTGGTCCCGATGTTGCTCGCATTCGGTGTTACCGGCACGTTGAAGGTGGTGCTGCCGCCCGCTCCAAGCGGACCCGGCGTGGTGCAAGCAACGCTCGTGCCGCTCGTGGTGCAACTCCAGCCACCGTTCGCGAACGCGGCAGGGGCCGTGACGCCCGCAGGCAACGTGATCGAAACAGAGAGCGGTCCAGTCGCCGCGCCCGTGCCGATGTTGTCCAGCGTGACCGAAATCTGGCTCGTTTGTCCGACAACGAGCGCCGGCTCCGGCTGGCCGATGGTCAGTCGCAGGTCGGGGACGCCCCCGGAGGTAGCGGGGGCGACCGCGACATTGGCGGTCGTGCTCGTCGAGTTGTTGGCGGTATTGGTTTCACCGGCGACAGGTGGCGCGTTGCCGCTGAAGGTCGGCCTGGTCCCAACGGTGCTCGCATCGGGTGTGACCGGCACGTTGAAGCTGGTGCTGCCGCCCGCTCCAAGCGAACTCGAGGTGGTGCAGG
>JBKJKB010000074.1:0-2622 GCA_046597675.1 Gemmatimonadaceae bacterium | reverse complement strand
GGTGCGCGAGCCGCAGCTGGGCGCCGTCGAGAAGCCGCACCACGACTCGGCCACAGCGGCGTGTGCCCGGCGTTGCCGGGTCTTTAGGCCGTGCAGACCGGCTGAATTCCGAGCCCGCGAATCTGCTGCAACACCTTGGTGGTGGCGTCGCCGTGATTGCAGTTGTTCAGGCGGTAACGCAGGTACTCGAGCACCCACACCACGGCGCCTTCATTGTTGACGACTGACGCGCCGAGTGAGCGCCGCAACGCATCGCGATACGTCGCGTCGAGCTGGTTCATGAACAGCAACCCCTCGTTGCGCGGCGGGAAGGGAATGGCCCCGACCGGCGTGTTGGCGCACACCCGGGTGCCGCCATTGTTGGTGATCTGGTTGAGGGTGTTGGTCGTCGCCGTGTCGTGGCTGCACTGGCCGACGCGCTGACGCGCGTATTCGGTGAGCCAGATCACCGCGCCTTCCGAGTCCACGTAGGTGGCCGACGGCGCCGCGCGCAGCTCGTTCTGATACACGGCGAGCAGCTGGATGAAGAAATCGTTCGGCTCGTTGCGCGGCGGGAAGGTGACGTTGCCGGCCACGCCGGTCACCGCTCCGTACATCGACTGCGCGCCGGCGATGTCGTCGGCGGTCAGCGAATCGATGTTGCCGAGGGTCGAGTTCATCAGCGCACTGACGCTCTGCCCGCGTTCGTCGGGGTGATCGAGGCCGAGCGCGTGCCCGAACTCGTGCAGCGCCACGCGCCGCATGTCCCAGACGCCGCTCGCACGCAGGTTGCCGCGATACGAATCCCACTGGATGGCGGTGTTGAAGACCACGTCGGCTTCGACGCGCTGCGTGCTGTTGAGCGTCCACCGCGTGGTGATGGCGAGCACATCCTTGCCGAATGCGGTGCCGTAATAATTCGGAGCAAAGAACACCTGGTTGGCCTGGTCGCCATCGCCCTGGCCGGCGGTCGAGTTGGTCGCAGCAAACCGCACCCGGCTCAAGGACTGGTTCCACACCGTGAGGGCGGACGTCGCCGCGGCGTTGAAGTTCGCGCTGCCGTCGGCGAGGCCCGAGCCGCCGGTGAGCTGCATCAGCATGGTGATGTGGCCGGAGTTCCACGTCGACCCGAGCGTGGCGAATCCGCGCGTCGTCACCGAGGTGGTTGCGATGAGGGCGACCACCGTCACGAGGCCGAGAACCCGGCGATGCAGGGCGCTCATCGCGCCCTCCCTGCGAGGACGCGCGATCGAACGGCGGACGCGAGCTCGGACAGGCGCATCGGCGTGACCGAGGTCATGTAGTTGGGACGGTTCGCGCCGACTTCAGCGGGGCTGCCCAGCGAGCGGCCGTCGTAGGTGCGGACACGATCGACACCGTTGTGATCGCGCTCGACGCGCATCCGGCCGTGCCAGAAGCCGACCAGTGGACTCGCGGCTCGCACCTGCGACGACACGAACAACACGCCGCGCTGTCCTTCATGGAACTCCGGCATCCCGACTACTTCCATCGTCGTTTCGCCAATCGTGCCGCCAAGGAATTCGAGCTGCGTGACGGCGCCGGCGGCGCCCTTCCACGTGTCTTCCACCTTGAAGGTGACCTGCGTGACGATGGCGCGGCCGCTGGGTGTGGCGGTCCACACCGAGCGCACGTTCATGACTTCGCCAACAAAAATCGTATTGGCGCCCGAGACCAGCGACTCGAAAGTCGGCGGGATCACGGTGGTCGAACGCGCTACCCCGGACATCAACAACGTACAGATCACGCAAAGCGGTAATAGTCGCCGCATAGGGAAAGACTCCAAGAAAGTTGAGGCCTCAAAGAATAGTTCAGATGAGCGGGACCGGGCGGAAAACCCGGTCCCGAGAGAAAGCTAGCCGACCGTGAAGGGAATGCTCGCGCGCGTGGTGCCCCAATCGATGTGGAGCGTGCCGCCAGCCGCCGTGTCTTGCACTGAAATCGTCAGCATTTCCGCCGCTGCCGGCGCCTTGCCGAGGGTCATCGGAGTGCGGCCGAGGTCTTCACCCTTCGGGTAAGGAACGCCCCACTGGCCGCTCTTCTTGCTGATTACAAGGTGCCAGGTGCCAGCGGTCGGAATTGTGTAGAGCGTGTAGGTCCCGGCAGCCAGGGTGAGGTCGCCGAACTTCAGCGTCTTGTCGGTCTTGAGCGTGGTCGCTTCATCCGCACCGGTCCGCCACTCGCGGCCCTCGTACGGATCAATGTCCTTGCCGGGCACGCGGCCCTTCAGCGACGGGCGGCCGTACTCCACTGAAACATTGGCGCCGTCGACGGTCGCCTCCGTACGAACATGCGGGCTGCCGGCCTTGCCGGGGTGGACGGGCGTGGTCTTCTGAGCGTGCACCGAGGCACCGAAAGTCAATGCCGTCGCCGCAACGGCCACGGCTAATACCGTTCGTTTCATCTGTATCTCTCCTTTGAACATTCGTGGCGCCCCAGCTGGTGAAGCGCTATCGCGGTAATCGTACTCCGACAGGACGAAGAGCCACACCTCGGCTCTTTCGAGGGGTCTCTTCGGAAAATCACCAAATCACAAGATTCATCAACCCGCCGTCCGGGTCTTCTCGACGTTGAGATCGAACATCGGCCTGAGCCGGGTGCCGCTCACGTTGCCGGCAAACGCCG
>JBKJKB010000372.1:0-11579 GCA_046597675.1 Gemmatimonadaceae bacterium | reverse complement strand
TATTGAACAGGATCGCTTTCACGCTGGGATCGGCCGTGATGATCTTGAGCGCCGCCACGACCTTCTCTGGATTCGACGAGCCACCGATGTCCAGGAAGTTGGCCGGCTCCCCACCGTAGTACTTCACGAGATCCATCGTCGCCATCGCGAGGCCCGCGCCGTTCACGATGCAGCCGACATTCCCTTCGAGCTTGATGAAGGTCAGGTTCGCGTTGCGCGCCTCGACCTCGCTCGGCGCTTCCGCGCTCTCGTCCCGCAAAGCGGCGAGCTCGGGCTTGCGATCCAGCTCGTTGTCGTCGATGACCATCTTTGCATCGAGCGCGAGCACCGTCCCGTCCGGGGTCGTCACCAGTGGGTTGATCTCGGCGAGCGATGCGCCACTCGCCACGAACGCGGCATACAACTGTTGCATGATCTTCGCCGCGGCGCGAACCTGCTTCACGTCGTCGTACAGGAAGAAGCCGAGCTCCATCGCCTCGTAGGACTGCAACCCGTACCTCGGATCCACCGCGAGCTTCCGCAGTTTCTCGGGGGTCTTGGCCGCGACCTCCTCGATGTCGATGCCGCCAGCCGGACTCACCATGAACGTCGCGCGCTTGGACGCGCGGTCGATGATGACTCCGACGTACGCCTCGGTCGCGATGTCGGCCGCGGGGGTGACGAGCACCTTCTCGACCGTGAGGTCCTTGATCGTCATCCCGAGGATCTTCGACGCGATCTCGCGCGCTTCCTTCGGGCTCTTTGCCAGCTTCACGCCGCCCGCTTTACCGCGGCCGCCGGCGTGTACCTGCGCTTTTACGACGACCGTGCCGCCGTATTTCCTTGCGAGCGCCTCCGCCTGTTCCGGCGTTGTCGCGACGTCGCCCTCGGGGATCGGTATCCCGTGCGAGCGAAAGATTTCCTTCGCCTGATATTCGTGAATGTTCACTGATTCGTCATGGTAGAATGGTCGTGCCGGCTGCACCGCGCACAGCGTCGCGGCCGCGTGCCAGCTCTGTAATAATGGCCCGTCCCCTCGTGTGGCGCACGTAATCAACAGCGGCGCGCACCTTCGGCGCCATACTCCCTTCGCCGAACGCGCCGGCCGCGTCCAGCTGCTCCGCTTCAGCTACGGTGATTTCGGCGAGAGCGCGCTGCGTGTCCGTTCCCCAGTCGACATAGACAGCCGCGACGTTGGTGAGGATCATGAACAGATCCGCGCCCAGGCCGCGGGCGATGACCGCGGCGGCAAGATCCTTGTCCACCACCGCGTCGACCCCTTCGAGCCCCAATTTGTCGTCGCAGTAAACGGGGACACCTCCCCCGCCGCATGCGATCACGATCGTCGCCCGCTCTACCAGCGACCGAATCACCCCGATCTCATGCACCGCCGACGGAGGCGGACTGCCCACGACTCGCCGGTACCGTCCCTCCACTTCCTTCACGGTTTGACCGGCTCTCTCGAGGGCACGCGCAGTCTCTTCCGTGAGATCGTGACCGATGAACTTGGTCGGGTTCGCCATGGCGGGATCGTCGGGCCGGACCTCCACCTGCGTGATAAGACTCACCACGTCCCGCTTGCTCCCGGCACGCCGGAGCGCGTTCTCGAGCGACTGCTGGATCATGTAACCGATCCAGCCCGCGGTACTGGCTACGAGCACGCCCAGCGGGAGCGGCTCGACCTCAGCGCGGGCGATCTCGTTGCGTACCAACTCGTCGCCCACCTGTGGTCCGTTCCCGTGCACGATGCACAGCTTCCACCCCTCAACCGCGAGGTCGACGATGGGTCCCAGACTCGCGCGCGTATGCCGGAACTGATCCGCGATCGTGGCGCGTTCTCCCGGCGGGGACAGCGCGTTTCCACCAAGCGCGATGACGGCGGTTCGACTTTCAGAGGCGCTCATCGCGGCCGGTCACGAAGAAGAACCCCGAGCGAATCGAACGCCTGGCCGAAAGCTGTGAGGTCGGATCTGGCGAGCGCTTCCTGCATCCGCAGATAGAATCCGCTCACCGTTGCGCGGAACCGGTCGTCGCCAACATCGGTGGGAGACGGGACGATGCGGAGCGGCAGAGGGCTTAGCTCGCTTACCCACAGCGCTGTCTCCGCGCGCGACCGAAAGCTCGATGGAAAGCGCCGACGCCACGCGTCGGTCAGCGGGTCTCGAGGCTCGGACGCTACGAACAGGACGCGTCCGGTCACCGAATGCACGTACGCGCGCGCCGCTTCACGAAAGTAAGTGCGAGTGGTATCGCGAACGACGCGCTGCTCCGCGAGCGGGTAGTGGCGCGACGCCGTGTACACCGGTACGACCCAGTAGAGCGTGTCCATGTGAAAGAGGCCCTCGTGCGCCTCGAGCACCGAGAACACGGGCGCGAGACGGTGCACGCGGTCATACAGGTCGCGCACCCGGACTATGCGCGGATCGCTCGGCAAATCCAGACTGAGCACGCGGCCGTCCTGCTCGCGCCAGGCATGAGCGAGACGCGAAAAGAGCGAGGCCACCGGCGGCGCGACGACTCCGCGACCGAGCCCTGACACGACGAGGTATCCGCCGGCGCCGGGCGCGATGAGCGCGCGGGTCTCCGCCGCGGAGATTGCCCGATCGGCGATGATGGGGGCCGGCGCTGAATCGCCGGTGATGTCGGACCAGGCTGAATCCGATCCGGTCGGGTCGAACGCGCGGGCGGTGAAGGCTCTGCCCGTGGCCTCGTACGCCGCGTCAGGGCCCGCGCGGCCCACTGCGATCGGCCGCCACAGCTGCACGCCGGCGATGACCAGCAGAACCAGAGTCAGAACGCCGAACGCGATCGTGACCTGCCCGGTCCACGTGCTCCACCCGACCACCGCCGCGGCCGCTACCGTAATGATCACCAACCCTATGTACCACGGCAGGACGAAGCGATCATCTATGGCCGTGAAGGCCCCGGCGGCGCCGCTTCCATCCGAGAGCAGAGCGTACGACTCGAGGCGAAACCTCCACGCAATCATCAACAGCAGGACTGCGCCGAGCACTCCGAGATGGCGGCGAACGTAGCCGGAGACGCGAAGTCCGCCCTCGCTCCACCGGAGGCCGGGGGTCAGCGCGTACAGTCCGACGACGATGATCATCACGGTGGTCACCACTACGATCAGCCACGAGTGGAGGCCCATCTCCAGCGGCAGCCACGACGTGTAGAACGCGAGGTCGAGCTGATGGTAAGGATCGCTCTCGCCGAATCGCGCGCCGGTGCGCAGTCTGGCGACGTCCGTCCACGGCGGAAGCGCGGCAGCAGTCGCGACAGCTACTACGGCGGCGATCACGAGCGCGGTCGCGTCGAGCAGGCGGACCGGAACCGCTTCGGCAAACTCGACGTTGGCGATGCGCCGTGGCAGGACGAGCGAGATGATCGAATGCCGAACCGCCGACAGGTTCACGAACGCGAACAGGAATGCCGCCGTGACGCCGCCGGCGAACAGGAGCAGCTGGTCGAGCGTCTTCTCGCGCCACACGGGCGCGGCGCCGAGCGACTGGTACCACACGAAATCCGTGTAGAGAAACACGAAGGCGCGACCCAGCAGGAGAAGGATCGCGCCGGAGGCAATCGCGATGGCCAGGCGTCGCTTGCGCATCGAGCTAGACGGCAACCCCCTTCGCGGCCAGCCAACCCTCGATCTCTCCGCGAATCGCCGCAAGATGTTCCTCCGTAGTCGCCTCGTACCGCATGACGATCACGGGCTGCGTGTTGGAAGCGCGAATGAGCCCCCATCCGTGCTCGAACTGGATGCGCACTCCGTCGATGTCTATGGTCTCGTATTTCGCGGAGAAGTGGCGCGTTGCTTCGGCGACGATCCCGAACTTCTTGTCGTCGTCGCAGTGCACGCGGATCTCCGGCGTCGACACGAACCGCGGCACGTCGGCGAGCAGCTCCCGCACCGACTTCCCGGAATCCGCCACGATCCTGATGAGTCTCGCGGCGCCGTACAGCGCGTCGTCGAATCCGTAGAAACCTTCGGTGAAGAACATGTGGCCCGACATCTCCCCGCCGATCGGAGCGTGGGTCTCATGCATCTTCTCCTCGACCAGCGAGTGCCCGGTCCGCGACATGACCGGCTTGCCCCCCGCCTTCTCGATCGCTTCCGGCAGCGCCTGCGTGCACTTCACATCGAACACGATCGATTGCCCGGGCCCCGTGCGCTCGAGGACGTCGCGTGCGTAGAGAATCAGCAGGTAGTCGCCCCAGATGATCTCGCCGGTGTTGTCGATGATGCCGATCCTGTCCGCATCTCCGTCGAAGGCGACGCCGAGGTCGGCTTTGTTCGCCTTCACTGCCGCGATGAGGTCGCGGACGTTGTCGATCACCGTGGGATCCGGATGATGATTGGGAAACGTCCCATCGCTCTCGCAGAACAGCAGATCCGCATCCAGGCCGAGACGCTTGAACATTTCCGGGGCGACGAGCGCGCCCGCGCCGTTACCGCAGTCCACGACGACACGCAGCTTCCGCTTGAGCGGACCGATGCGCTTCACGATATCGTCGATGTAGCGCTCGATCACCGGCTCCTCGCGGAGCGAGCCCTGACCCTCTGGAAAATCTCCGGCCGAGATGAGCTCGTACATGCGCTGAATCTGCTGCCCGTAAATCGACTTGGTGCGCAGACCGAGCTTGAAGCCGTTGTATTCGGCCGGATTGTGCGAGCCCGTGATCTGGATCCCGCCCACGACGTCGAGGTTGTGCTGCGCCCAATACGTGACCGGCGTCGGGACTACGCCGATGTCGACGACGTCCAGCCCCGCTTGCCTGAGCCCCGCTACCAGTCCATCCCGCAGTCCGGTGCCGCTCGGCCTGTTGTCTCGACCGACCACGATCGTCCCCGGTTCGCCCTGCTCGCGCAGATACGCCGCGTACCCGAGCCCGATCAGCCGGGCGGTCTCGTGCGTGAGGTCGGTGCCGGCAATCCCCCGGATATCGTACTCGCGGAAGATCCCGCGCTGTATGCTCACCTGTCTATCGGCACGATGACGCTGCTGCGCGTCAGGCGCACCACTGGGTCGGGGAACAGTCCGAAGGCGAGGATCAGCACGGCAGCGGCTGCGATGACCCACTGCGTAAGCCGTCCGGTCGGCTGCGGTTCACTGTCCTGCCGCGACACTGGCCGCATGAACATCACCATGACCACGTACAGGTAATAGCCCGCGGAGATGACGCTGGTGAGCACCAGGAGCACCGCCAGTCGCGTGAGCGGAGTGACGGAATCGAGCGCCGCCTGCAGCATATACCACTTGGCGAAGAATCCGATCCCGCCAAAGATCGGGAAGCCGAGCAGCGCGAGCATGAACACCGCCATGCTCCCGGCGAGCCAGGGACGGACGGTCCAGAGCCCGGCGTAGTCGTCGATCTTAAGGTACCGGTCTCCTCTGCCCGAGAGCACGATTACGACGGCGAAGGCGCCGAACGTCGCCAGCGTGTAGGCGAAAAGGTAGAAGAGGAACGCGGAGCTGCCGAGGTTCCCGCGCGCGAGGACCGCGACCAGGATGTAACCCGCGTGCGCGATGCTCGAGTACGCGAGCATCCGCTTGATGTTTTTCTGCGCGAGCGCCACGAGGTTGCCCACGACCATCGTGATGGCCGCCAGCCACCATATCGCGTAGTGCCACTGAACGAACACGTCCGGGAACGCTTCCATCCAGACCCGCAGGAAGCTCGCGAACGCCGCAGCTTTCACGGCGGCCGCCATATAGGCGGTGACAGGAGTGGGAGCGCCCTCGTACACGTCGGGCGCCCACATGTGGAACGGCACTGCCGCGACTTTGAAGCCGAAGCCGACCACGAGCAGCGCCATCCCGATCAGCAACAGTGGACTCACCGGTCCCGCCTGTGCGACGCGCTCGCCGATCGTCGTCAGGTTGGTGCTGCCGGTCGCTCCGTATACGAGCGCGATCCCGTAGAGCAGGAAGCAGGTGGAGAAAGCGCCGAGCAGGAAGTACTTCAACGCCGCCTCGGCGGCGCGGTCGCTGCGGCGGTTGAGACCAGCCAGCACATACACCGCGACCGACATGATCTCGATACCGAGGAAGACGATGATCAGGTCGCGCGCCGAGACGAGCACCATCATCCCCGAGGTCGCGAGCAGCAGCAACACATGCGACTCGGCGGAGGTGATTCGCTCGCGCTCGTTGTAGTCCATCGAGAGCGCGATCGTCGCGAAGGTCGCGAGCAGCAGCAGAAGGTCGGCGGTCCAGCGGAAGCCATCCATCGCGATCGGGCCCGGCCCGACGGTTCCCTCCATCCGCATGAAGTACACGACCATGCCGGCGACGACTACGCACAACATCATGCCCGCGGCGCCGACAGCGCGCTGGCGCTCGACACTCTCCCGCCCCCAGCCGGCCCAGAGCAACAGCGCCATGGCACCGACCATGAGGAAAATGTCGGGAGCCAGTGCGGCCGTGAGCTGCGACGGAATGGACAGGTCGAGCGTCTTCATGGCATCCCTTCCGGTCGCGGAATCCGCGGGACGGGCCCGCGCTCCACTCGCTGCACGAGGTCATGCGCGGCCGCCTCCATTCGCCGCAGGACGGGTGCGGGGTAGACGCCAATCCAGATGATCGCGGCGATGAGCGGCGTGAGAAGACCTATCTCGCGCCAGTTAAGATCAGGCAGATGGCGGTTCTCGTCCTTGTCGAGCTTGTTGAACAGGATTCGCTGCAGCGCCCACAGCATGTACGCGGCGGCGAAGATCACGCCCGTGGCGGCGAGCGCGGTGAAGATCGGGAAGGTCTTGAACGCTCCGACCAGAACCAGGAACTCGCCGATGAAGCCGTTGGTCCCCGGCAGCGCGATGCTGCTGAGCGCGACCAGCGTCAGCGCGGCGGCGAACATCGGCACCACGCGGGCGATGCCGCCGTACGAATCGATGAGTCGCGAATGGCGGCGCTCGTAGATCATGCCGACAAGAAAGAACAGCGCGCCCGTGGAGATACCGTGGTTGATCATCACCATGAGCGCGCCCTGAACGCTCTCGACAGTGAGCGCGAAGATCCCGAGCATCACAAACCCCATGTGACTGACGGACGAGTAAGCCACGAGCTTCTTGAAGTCGGGTTGCACCAGGGCCACGAGCGCGCCGTAAATGATCGCGATCACCGCGAGCACGAGCACGATCGTCCGCACCGTGGGATCCATGGCGGCGCCCGGAAACAGCGGCAGCGCGAACCGCAGGAAGCCGAACGTCCCCATCTTGAGCATTATGCTCGCGAGGATAACGGAGCCCGCGGTCGGAGCTTCGACGTGGGCGTCCGGCAGCCACGTGTGGAACGGGAACATCGGCACCTTCACCGCGAAGGCGAGGAAGAACGCGCCGAACAGCCAGAACGAAGCGCCGGGCGACAGCGACAGGCCGAGCGCCGCCGCGTAGCTGAAATCGGGGGCGCCCGTGATCGGGCTGCCCGCCTGGATGCCCAGGTAGATGATCCCTACCAGCATCAGGATCGACCCGACCATCGTATAGATGAAGAACTTGAGGCTCGCGTAGATACGCCGCTCCCCGCCCCAGATGCCGATGATGAAGTACATCGGCACCAGCATCACTTCCCACATCACGTAGAACAGGAAGAGATCCCGCGCCAGGAACACTCCCAGCATGCCTGTCGTAATGACCAGGAGGAGAATCAGGTAGCTGTGGACCTTCGTGCGCACGCTCGTCCAGCCGCCGAGCACCGTGAGCGGCATGAGGAAGGTCGTCAGGAGCACCATCATGAGCCCGAAGCCGTCGAGGCCGATCGAGAACCGCACGCCCCACGTCGGGATCCAGGCCGTGTCGACGGATGCGTGCCATCCGGCGCCGCTCTCGAAGGACCACCACAGTCCGACGGAGACTATGAACTCCACGAGGAGTGTGAAGAACGCGATCATCCGCGCCGTTCGCGCCGGGCCCGGCTCGTCGCCGTTACCCCTCGACGCGAGCGCGAGGAGAAGGGCCGCGCCAACGAGCGGGATGAGCAGCAGCGCCGGGAGGACCCAGCTCGTGTAGCCGATGGAACCGAGGAATTGGATCATCGGAGCGTGAACACTCCGATCACGGCGACGACGCCCAGCACCAGCACCCAGGCGTAGGTCCCGACGGCACCCGTCTGCGCGGTCGAGCCAAGCCAGCCGAAGGCGCGTGCCAGCCACGCGCTGCCATTAACGAAGAAACCGTCGATGAGCCCGGCGTCGAAGCCGCGCCAGAGCACGGTACGCGAGCCATGGTACACGGGTTGGACGATAGCGCGGTCATATCCCTCGTCCACGAAGTATTTCTCCGCGAGCACGCGCTCGAACCCTTCTTCAACCGCCGCTTCCCTCTTCGGCACGAGCTTTTCCGGTTTGAGCATGCGCCACGCGACGACGATGCCGATGACGGCAACGGCTACCGCGGCACCGATCAACGCCAGCTCGGTGCCGTGAGACAGGTGCGCCGCCTCGCCGTGTGTCACGGCCAGCTGATGCTCCCCGACTACCGGCTCGAGCCAGTGCTCCAGGGCGAACGTCGGACCGACCGGCAGAACGTCCGTGAAGATCCTGGGCAGGTTGAGCCACCCGCCGAACGCGCTCAGCAATCCGAGGACAACCAGCGGGCCGGTCATCACCCACGGCGCTTCCTTCAGGGCGCCACGCTCCGCCTCACCCGTACGATTGGGGCCATGAAAGGTGTACAGCATCATCCGTGTCATGTAGATCGCGGTGAGCAGCGCGGTGACGATGCCGACGAAGTAGATGAAGTACAGGACCGCCGAGCCCGGGATTCCGAGCCAGCTCGCTTCGGCCAGCGTCGAACCGTGCGCGCGGGCATACACGCTCGCGAGGATCTCGTCCTTCGAGAAGAACCCGGCGAACGGTGGGATGCCGGCGATGGCCAGCGTGGCGATCCACATCAGCACCCACGTGACCGGCATGAAACGCCGGAGGCCGCCCATGTTGCGGACGTCCTGCGCGTCTTCATGGCTGCCGGTCTTGTGATACGCGGCGTGCATCGCGTAGATGACCGAGCCGGACCCGAGGAACAGCAGCGCCTTGAAGAACGCGTGCGTCGCCAGGTGGAAGATGCCCGCGACATACGCGCCCACGCCGACGGCCATGAACATGAAGCCGAGCTGGGAGACGGTGGAGTACGCCAGGATCTTCTTGATGTCCCACTGCTTGAGCCCGATCGTAGCCGCGAACAGCGCGGTCACCGCGCCCGTGAGCGCGACCGTCAGCCCGGCGACGGGCGCCAGAGAAAAGAGGAACGAGCTTCGCGCGACGAGATACACGCCGGCCGTCACCATCGTCGCCGCATGGATAAGGGCGGAAACCGGCGTCGGGCCCGCCATGGCGTCGGGCAGCCACACGTACAGTGGAATCTGCGCGCTCTTGCCCACGCATCCGAGGAACAGGAAGAGACAGATCGCCGTCACGACCGCCGTCGACAGCATGGGCGCCGCGGCCGCGACTCCCTGGAAGTCCAACACGCCGAGTTGCGCGAACAGCAGCATCAGCGCGATCAGGAACCCGAAATCGCCGATCCGGTTTACGATGAAAGCCTTCTTGCCCGCGTCGGCGTTGGCCTTCTCGGAGAACCAGAAGCCGATGAGCAGGTAGGAGCAGAGCCCGACTCCCTCCCAGCCGATGAACATGACCGGGTAATTCGCGCCCAGCACCAGCACGAGCATGAAGAAGACGAACAGATTGAGGTACGCGAAGTACCGCGGGTACCCGGGGTCGTCGCGCATGTAGCCGACGCTGAAGACGTGGATCAGCGTCCCGACGCCCGTGATCACCAGCATCATCACCATGGCGAGCTGGTCGAGTTGGAAGGCCGCCGCGAGATCGAGCTCGCCGGCGATCATCCACGTGAAGTACTGCTGGATGAACGGCTCGGTCGCGTGCGCCGACCGCATGGCGAAGAAGATCGCGGCTGTGAGCGCGAACGAGAGCGCGAGCATAAGCGGCCCTATCACGCTCACGATCCCGGCGAACCGGTGCCGGCCCACTGAATGATGATCGTCCCCGTGCGCGCCGGCGCCCGTATCGGCCGGCAAGGCACGACCGACCGTCGCATCCCCGTGCCCCGCGTCGGGATCCGCCGGACCCGTATGCGCAACCGCAAACAGTGACAGCGCTCCGTTTATGACGAAGCCCACCAGCGGCAGAACAGGCACGAGCCAGAGCCAGTCGGCCACAGTACCGGACAGCGGATGCGACCCAGTGGTCTGGGCCGCGTCCTGTAGCAACGCCATGATCCCCGCGGAAAGAATGGTCATCCGCGAAGGAGATTGATGTTCTGCAGGTTCACCGACTGACGGTGGCGGAAGATCGAGATGATGATCGCGAGACCCACGGCAGCCTCGGCTGCCGCCACGGTCATCACGAAGAAGACGAACACCTGGCCGTCAGCTCCGTAATACCGTGACAGCGCCACGAAGCTGAGATTCACCGCGTTGAGCATCAGCTCGACGCACAGGAAGATGATTATCGCGTTCCTGCGTATCAGGACGCCGACCACCCCGATGGTGAAGAGCGCGGCGGACAGCGCCAGGGCTTCAGCCAGCATGGGCGCTCTCCTCCGCGGTTGGCTCGATGGAATGATCGCTGCGCCGTCCGAGCGTGACTGCTCCGACGATCGCGATCAGCAGCAGCACACTCGTCAGCTCGAAAGCCAGCAGATAGTGCGTGAACAGCGGGTCGGCCACCACGCCGACCGCGCCCTTCTCGGCAAGAAGCCGGTCCATCTCACCGCGCGGCAGGATCCACTCCGGGTTGACACGCGCGCCACTCACGACCGCGATCTCGGCGAGCAGGATGAGACCGAGCACAGTGGCGGCCGCCTTGCCCCACTTCCCCCGCACGTCCGCCAGCTCGGACGGATGCCCGAGGTTGAGCAGCATGATGACGAACAGAAATACGACCATGATCGCGCCCGCATACACCAGCACCTGGATCGCGGCGATGAAGTGCGCGTCGAGCATGACGTACAGCGCGGCGAGCGCGAACATGACGTTCACGAGCCAGAGCGCCGCGGCGACAGGGCTCTTGCGCGTCACGAATGCCAGCGCGGACGCCAGCGCGATCACGCCGAAGAGGTAGAAGTTGAACGTATAGAAGAGAGGATACGGCGGATCGATCATTGTCCTTTCGGATCCTCGGGGTCCCACAGCTCGGTGACGGGATGCGTCTGGGCCATGAGCCGCTCGAGATCATAGACGAACCCTTCCCGGCTGTATTCGGCATTCTCGTAGTGCCGGCCCAGATGAATCGCTTCTTCCGGGCAGACCTCCTGGCAGTAACCGCAGAAGATGCAGCGGAACTCGTCTATCTCGAAGATGAGCGGGTAGCGGTTGCCGTTCTCATCTTCGCCAGGCACGAGCTTGATGCAATTGGCCGGGCACACCGTCGGGCACAGGCCGCAGGCGACGCACTTCGCCTTGCCGTCTTCCGTGGTCAGCATCCGGTGCGTTCCCCGCCACCGAGGGGACAGCGAGTGCTTCTCTTCGGGATACTGGATCGTGACCTTGTGCGGATCCACCATGTGCTTGAAGGTGAGCGCCATGCCCTTGAGCGCGGATCTCACGTAGCTCACGTCGCCGGTCGGCCGTTCCACG
>JBKJKB010000341.1:0-4775 GCA_046597675.1 Gemmatimonadaceae bacterium | reverse complement strand
GCCCGTGGCGGCAGCCGCATGAAGGCGCGCTTCGATTTTCTCCGCTACGCCTCCGTGTGGGAAGACGCCGACATCCTGTGCGAGGCGCTGGCCCCGCGCGCAATAGGCGGACGGTTGTTATCCATTGCATCCGCGGGCGACAACGCGCTGGCGCTGCTGACGCTGGATCCCGCCGAAGTCGTCGCGATCGACCTGAGTGGCCCCCAGCTCGCCGCGACGGAGCTGCGCATTGCCGCATTCCGCCGGCTCGAGCATCCTGAGCTCCTGGCCTTCCTCGGCGCGCGGCCCTCTCGAAAGCGCGTGCAGATCTACCGGGCTCTTCGGTGCGAGCTGAGCGGCCGCGGGCGGCGGTTCTGGGACGCGCACGAACAGGCGATCCGCGAAGGGCCGGTTCACGCGGGAAAATTCGAGCGGTACCTGCGGGCCTTCAGTCGTTACGTGCTGCCGCTGGTTCACTCGCGCCGCACGATCCGCGAGCTGCTGGTGCCGAAGAACCACGCCGAGCGCGAGCTGTTTTACAACGAGCGGTGGGACACGGCCCGATGGCGTCTGGTCTTCAAGCTGTTCTTCAGCCGGCGCGTCATGGGCCGGCTCGGCCGCGATCCGGAGTTCTTTGCGTACGTCGAAGGAACGGTCGGCGAACGCATCCTGGCGCGCACCCGCCACGCGCTGACGGAACTGCCCGTTCACACCAATCCCTACCTCACATACATCCTGACCGGGAGCTTCTCCGAGGAAGCGCTGCCGCGGTACCTGCGCCCGCAATTCCTTGAGCCGATCCGCGAAAGACTCGATCGCCTGCGGCTGGTGCAGGGAGCGGCGCACGAGGCGGATGGCACCTTCGACGGCTTCAATCTGTCCGACATCTTCGAGTACATGAGCCCGATGAAGCATGAGGAGGCGTATCGCGGGTTGCTCCGGCGCGCACGGACGGGAGCGCGCCTGGCCTACTGGAACATGCTTGCGCCGCGCGCGCTGCCGAAAAGCCAGGGCGCCAGGGTTCGCGTCCTCGATCGGCTCGCGCGTGAGCTGCACCAGCGTGACAAGGCATGGTTCTACAGCGCGTTCCATGTTGACGAGGTGAGCGCGGGAGAGACGGCGTGATCGGTTTCAACCTGCCGGAGGCCGGCACATTTGCCGGCGAAGCCGTGCGCGTCCTGTTCACGGGAGCGGGGCTCCTCGTTCTGTTCGTCGCCTCGGAGGTGTGGCACCGAACGCTCAACCCGCCGGTCGAATGGACGCGAAAGCTGGTGCATTTCGGCGGAGGAATCGTGGCCGCGGCGTTCCCGTGGATCTTCGGTTCCCACTGGACGGTCCTCGTGCTGGCGACGCTCTTCTTCCTCGTACTGTGGGAGACGCGTCGGCGAGGGCTCCTCGGCAGCGTGCACGGGGTGGAGCGCCGCTCGGAGGGCGCGCTCTACTACCCCGCGGCGATCTACCTCCTTTTTCTGCTCGGCGCGGGCCAACCCGTGTTCTATCTGATCGCCGTTCTCGCGCTGGTCGTGTCCGATGCCGTTGCGGCCGTGCTGGGGTCGGCGTACGGCCGGTTCCGCTACGTCGTGGAGGCGGACCGCCGCACCGTAGAAGGCTCGGCGGTATTCTTTCTCAGCACGTTTCTCGTCGTACACCTGCCACTGCTGTTGATGACCGAGACGCCGCGGGCGGTGAGCGTGCTCGTCGCCTTGCAGCTAGCGCTCCTGGTGACGCTGGTGGAGGGCATCAGCGTCAAGGGCAACGACAATCTTGTCGTGCCTGTGATGACGTTCTACCTACTGGTGAAGCTGACGCGGCAGAGCGAAGAGTTCCTTCTCTACCAGCTCAGCGCCCAGCTCGCGATCATGGCGTTACTGGGGCTGATCGCGTGGCGGTACCGTTTCGTTACGGCGAGCGGTGCAATGGGGCTCATGCTCTTCTTCTACGGCATCTATGCACTCGGTGGAGAAGAATGGATCGTCGCTCCCGCACTGGCGCTCGTAGGGTTCAGCGTCTTCTACCTGTTCCGCTGCCGCCCCGGAGGTCACGGGAAAGAGCAGTATCAGGTTATCGCGCTCTTCTACGTGGCCATAGTGCCGACGCTGCTTTTCCTGGCGAACAACACGTTCGAGACGCTGCTTCCGGGGCCGGCGTTTCTGCGCACTGGCGACCCGTTCTACCCCGCATTTCTCGGTGCCGTCGCCGCTCAGCTTGCGCTGATCATCTACAATCTCGATCCAGCAACGCGCGGCCGCGGGTCGGCCGCGCTCGTGGCCGTACTCGCCGGCGCGGGCGCTTTTGCCGCGACAGTGCTGCCGGGACTGATCGCGTGGTCGCCTGCCGTGCGTGTGCGCGACCTGCTGATTCCCGCCGCGGTCCTTTCGATTGCATTAGTGCTGTATCACTCTCTCTGGCGCTCGGGGCACTGGCCGCACCGGCGGTTCTGGAACGTGCGACTGCAGTCGCTGAGCGTGGCGGCCGCCGTGCTAGTGCTGCTGCCTGTGATCCTTCGGGCCGCGAGATAGACCCTCGGATCCGTCCGGCGAAAAAGGGGCCGGGCCGGTGCGGACCAGCGCGAGTCCTCAGCCAGCGAGCAGCGCACGCAAAGCGTCGGCGTTCGTCTTCGAAGCGTGCCGGGGATCGCGCGGGATCCGCCGCAGCACGCGCAACTCGTCCAGCGGCCAGCCGTCGAGCGCACGCTGCAGTGCCATCCGGAGCCGCACGATCTCATGCGGATCTGCCTCGACGCACAGTACCGCGCGCTGCTCCAGTCTCTGGTCGGGCACGCCGAGGTACGCCGCATGGGAGATCCCGGCAACCGATCGCGCACGCACCTCCGCCGGTAGTGGCCACCACACCTTTCCGTCGCGCCGCACGCGCTCGCGCACGCGGCCCATCAGCCACAAGCGTCCTTCAGCGTCGAAGCGGGCAGCATCGCCGGTGCGGTGCCATACCCGCGCGCCGTCCGCGATCTTGTTGCGCCGCTCGGCTCCGGGGTCGCCGAGATAACCGCGCAGCACGTGCCGGCCAGCGACCACGACCTCGCCCGTTTCTCCCGCGGCCACATCCCATTCCGACCATCCAGCGGGCCCGAGCACTATGAGTTCGTCGTGCGGTCGTACCAGCCGAAGCTGTATCTCCGGCACCGGGAGTCCGGCGCACACCCCCTCGTTTCCCGGAACGTCGGCGAGCGATACCATCTCCTGGGCAGTGATTCCGGAAATCGGCTCGGCCTCCGTGCTGCCGTAGAGCACGTGGACAGTCCCCTGAACGGCATCCCGCAGCCTGCGCGCGAGCGGTGGCAGGACCGGCGCTCCGCCGGTAAAGATCGAACGCAGCGGCAGGGTCAGCCGCCGATGTAGACACCAGTCGGCGAGTCTTTCGTAGAATGCCGGCGATCCGCTCGAGGTGGTGACGCCTTCGCGCACGATCTGCGCGTAGATCCGGCGGGGGTTGATATCGCCGGGGCGTCTGGGATCGAACGCCGGCAGAATGCTGGGGACTCCGAGCGCGAGATTGTTGAGGACGAATATCGGCAGCGTCGGCATGTCCACGTCGCTTTCCCGCAGGCCGAGGTGCGTGGCGAGTACCTCGTGCTGCGCCCAGAGAAATGCGTGCGATCGCGCGGCCGCTTTCGGAGTCCCGGTGCTACCCGTCGTAAAAGTGACCAGCGCGGCGGAGTCGCCGTCCACGATCGCGGCACTACTGGGACCTCCTTGCAATGCGCGCGTTCTCGCGAGGAAATGGCGGGGGATTCCGCGGATCGGGCCACTGGCCAGACGCAGCAGCTGGGCGCGCGCGCTGCCCACGAACGCGCGCGGCCGCGCTGCGCGCACGGCGGCGTCCAGCCGGCGGCGCTCCGACCACGCGTCCACGAATACGGCGACCCCGCCCATGTGCAGACACCCGAGCAACGTGGTGTAAAGGTGCACCGACTGCGGCACGAAGACGAGCACGCTGTCGCCCGCGCGCACGCCGCCGCGCTCGAGCGCACCGCCGACAGATGCGACTTCCGCGGCAAGCCGGGCGAAGCCCACTTTGCTGTGACCGTCCAGCAGTGCGAGCCGTTCCGGATGCATCCCGGCACGTTCCGCCAACCGCGCCGCGATGTTCGGATTATCGGACACCGGGCTCCACGCGTGCGTACAGCGCGTACCGGCGGAAGGGCTGGGTGGTGTGCGCGGAGATCCGCCGCGAGTGGTTCGCGACATGGATGAGCGCGTGGATTATGGCGTTGTAGCCCTTGGCGAGCGCCAGCCGGCGGATCTCATCCAGTAGCAGCCCGCCAAGGCCGAGTCCGCGCCAGCGCTCCGCTGTGGCCATGCTCTTGGCCACGACGCGATACGGCCTGCCTTGGCGCACCGCCAGCAAGTCGGGGAAAGCCAGCGCGAATGCCGCGAGGCCAGCGTCCGGCGTGCGCGCGAGCAGGACAAGATCCGGGTCGAGGCGTTCGCGCAGCGGCATGTACATCGCGCGGAATTCGTCCCAGCCAATTGGCGAGTAGTAGAGATTCTCCGCAAAAGCAACGAGGCTGAGATCGTAGATGGCGCGCAGTTCGTCGTCGAACTTTTCCATGCGCAGTGCTTCGATGCGTATCCCGCGAGCCTCCATCGCACGCAGCCCATCCGGCGCGTTTGGGTTCGCGATACCGAGATCGCGCGCTACCCTGCTCTCGTACAGAGCGGCCGGCGCGAAGCCGGCCTGCTCGAAGTGCAGCGGGTACGTTGGCGGGTTCTGGGGCTCGGAGAGAAATGGCGGCTCGGGTACCGCGGAGTCGTGGTTCGGGAGCGCCATCCGGTACC
>JBKJKB010000110.1:0-3286 GCA_046597675.1 Gemmatimonadaceae bacterium | reverse complement strand
TCCCCATGGGTAAACGACGACGCGATTCCCACCGCCATCGTCACGGTTGTGCCGATCAACACGTACCATGGCCATGCGATCTTCCCCAACGTCGCCAGCGTACCGCCGATTCCAGGCAGAATGGGTCCAAGCTGCTTGGCGAAGACCACGAAAGTCATTACGAAGATGCCGACCGCCATTCCCGTGATGGCGTCCCGTTGAACGGCGCGGCGCCAGAGTATTCCGAGGAAGAAGCCGCCGAGCAGCGCACCGTAGGTGAAGGACGCGATCGAGAGGGCGACGATGACGACAGGTGTGCCCTGCTGGCGATAGAGTAGCGAGGCCGTGAGCAGCAGCACTCCCCATCCCAGCGAGAAGAGCTTGCCCATCCTGAGGGTCGAGGGGTCGTCGGCGTGCCGTTTCGTCAACGGCAGGTAGATGTCGTGCGTTGTGGCGGCGCCGAGCGAGTTGATCGATCCGGAAAGGGTGCTCATCGACGCCGCGAGTATCGCCGCGATGACAAGCCCGGTCATTCCGGGTGGCATGTTCTCAACTATGAAGGTCGGAAAGATGGCGTCGGGAGCGGCGAACGTCCGGTTCTGGAAGAACGCCCAGAGGCCGATGCCGATCATGAGAAAAAGTCCGAACTGGAGGAGCACCGCGACTCCGCTCCCGATCAGGGCTTTGCGCGCGTCGCGTAATGTGGATGCCGCGAGCAGGCGCTGCACAATGAGCTGGTCCGCCCCGTGCGAAGCCATCGAGAGGAACGCGCCCCCGATGAGCCCCGCGAAGATCGTGTAAGGGCGATCGAGCCCCGTGTAGAAATCGATCCCCCGGAGCTTGCCGGCGGCACCAGCCTGGGAGAGGATCGCGCTCCACCCGCCGTCGACACCCCGTCCGATCAGGTACATCGCGCCGATGGCGCCCATCAGATAGACCACCGTCTGGACGACGTCGGTCCAGACGACCGCGCGCATTCCGCCGTGGTATGTGTAAATGAGCGTCAGCACGCCGAGCACCAGGATCGAAACCGGGCGAGTGTACCCCTCCGGGAGAGCGGGGCCGATGATGATTGCGATGGGGATCGCAGTTGCGAAGATCCGAACGGAATCTCCGAATCCCCGCGTCACCATGAACGTCACCGACGCGAACCGCCGGGTGTGCAGGCCGAACCGCCGCTCCAGCAATGCGTACGCCGTTACGAGATCACCATGGTAATAGCGGGGAAGCAGCGTGTACGCGACCACGATGCGCCCAAGGAGGTATCCGGTCGCGACCTGAAGGAATCCGAGATTCCCCAGATACGCGACGCCGGGGATGCTGATGAAGGTGAGCGCGCTGGTCTCGGTCGCGACGACCGAGAACAGGATGGCCCACCACGGAATCCGTTGCCCGGCTATGAAATAGTCTTTCGCGTCTCGCTGGTTGCGGCCGAGGTAGATGCCGAGCCAGGTGGTGCCGGCCAGATATGCGACGAGTACAAAAAGATCGAGGGCGGTGAATGCGCTTCTCAATTCACTGCCCTCGAAGAGTGCACGAAACGCGCGTTGCGGTTACGCCGAGAACGAAGTGCCGCAGCCGCAGCCGCCGGTCGCGTTGGGGTTCTTGAAAGTGAAGCCCGAACCCTGCATCGAGGACACGTAGTCGATGGTGATCCCGCTGAGATACTGCGCGGAGAACGGATCGACGAAAACGCTGAAGCCATCCTGATCCAGGACGACGTCGTCCTCGGCAGGTTTGTCTTCGATGAGAAGGCTATACTTGAAGCCGCTGCACCCGCCCGGTTGAACGGACACGCGCAAGCCGCCCTCTTCGGCGCTGACACCTTCGGTCTCTATGAAGCGCTTGACCTCGACCGCCGCCACGGGCGTGATGACGAGCGCGATTTCCGGCTGGGATGAAACGGACATTTAGTTGCCTCCTTGTGCTTATAACAATCTAAGGGGCGCTGCTGGCTCTTGGCTATTGGATTTTACCACAGCCGGCAGCCGGCAGCCGGAAGCCGGCTGGCAGCCAACGACGCGTTTCCCGGGTATTATCAGGGGCGCCTTCCACTCTTTGACCCGTATAGACGATGCGAGTTCCTCGTTTCAATCGCCTGGTGCTTCTTGCTCCGGTTCTGGCCGCGTGCACCGTGACGCACAAGGAATTCGATCCCACCTACGAGCTGTCGCGAGCGAAGGTCATGCCCGGGCTCGCCGTGCTCCTGCAGGACAGCATCGGGCTGATCAGGGGCAAGCGGGTCGGCGTGATTGCGAACCAGACATCGATCGATGAGCGGCGGCGATCCATCGTCGATCTTCTCGCCACCGACTCCCGCGCCCGTGCGGCGGGCGTGACGCTCGCCGCCGTATTCGCGCCCGAGCACGGCTTCCGGGGTACGGAAGACAGAACCGACCTTCCGGACTATGTGGATCCGAAGACCGGCGTCCGGATTTACTCGCTCTACCGGGCGGCGACGACGGCTCCGCCCGACAGCGTGGTCCGCCAGCTGGATGCCATCGTGTTCGATCTGCAGGACGTCGGCACACGGACGTGGACGTACGTGGGCGCCATGGTGTACGCGATGCGCTCCGCGGCGAGGCACGGGAAACCGTTCATCGTGCTCGACAGGCCGAATCCCCTGACTGGTTTCTACAGCGAAGGCCCGATGCTCGACTCGGCGCTCGCGAATGCGGACACGGCGATGCCGGGCCGTCCCGCGCGGGCGTACGCGCTGCATCCCATGCCGCTGCGCCACGGCCTGACCATGGGCGAGATGGCGCTGTATTACAACCGGGAGCTGAGCATCGGCGCCGACCTGCACGTCGTGCCGATGAAGGGTTGGAGTCGTGACCTCTGGTTCGACAGAACGGACCTGCCCTGGGTCAAGCCGTCGCCTGCGCTGGTGTCGCTTCCAAGCACTCTGCTATATCCGTCACTCGTCGCATTCGAATCGACGCGGCTTTCCGTAGGTCGTGGGACGGACGCGCCATTTCAGCGCTTTGGTGCTCCATGGATGAAGGTGAAAGAGGTCCTCGACCTGCTTGCAACCCGTCCGATCCGAGGTATCAAGTTCGAAGCGGAGACGTTCACCCCCGCGGCGCCGCCGGACGGGAAATACAATGGCCGGAGCATCCCCGGCATCCGGATGCGAATCACGAATCGCAACCAGGTGCAGCCGTCCAGGATCGGCGCCACGGTGCTCTGGGCGTTGGCGCGGACGTCGCTCGATTCGCTGCGCATCGACACCGTTGGTTTCGATCTCCGGTTCGGCGACCCTGAAATTCGGAGGGCGCTGATTCGCGGTGAAGATCCGGACGTCCTG
>JBKJKB010000323.1:0-4066 GCA_046597675.1 Gemmatimonadaceae bacterium | reverse complement strand
CGCGCGCACTACGGCTGGAGAATCGATCCCATCGTACGCAGTGACAGCCTGGTCGACCTGAATCGTCTTCCCCACGTTCCCCTGATTGAGGGCGTTGACCGCGAGGGCGAGCTGCATCGCGCGCGGCCCCGTCCCGCCCGCGAGCGCGAGATTAGGGCGAAGCGACGTGAAGTCGCGCTGCAGATTCGCGAGTTGCGCGGCTGGCACGCCGGATGCGTTGGCAGCCTCGGCGACCGATGCCTGCCCGCCCAGCATCTGCGCGATGATCAGCTGGCTGCCTGGCCTGCACGCGATCCATTCGTCGGCGTTGAGACCCGTGAGCGAGCGGCGCGGCCCGATGTAGATCAGCCGAGGTGCGTTCGCGAAGTCGGCGCGCGCGTCCGCCCAGTCGAGCTGCTGCGAGACGCTCGGTCCCCAGCTGTCGAGAAAATCGGCGCCGAACGAAATCACCACGCGCGCCGCGCTGAAATTCAACCGCGGCCAGGAGACGCCATACGTCTGTCGGTTGGCGGCGATGGTCGCGAAGTCGCTCTGCGTGTCGAAGCTGATGTGCGGCGGCATGCCGGGCGCATTGAGCCACGCGTCGAGAAAGCCCGGGAAGCTTCCGCTCTCATGCTGGTTGATGAACACCGCGGAGGATGCGCGTCCGCCGGCCCGCGTCTCGCCCAGCTTCTGCGCGAGCAGCTGCAGCGCCTGCTCCCACGTGATCTTTTCGAGCTTCCCGTTGCGACGGACCCAAGGGTGTCGGAACCGGTCGGGGTTGTACAGCCCCTGCACCGCCGACTGTCCGCGCGCGCAGATCGCGCCGCGACTCAACGGGTGCTGCGGATTGCCTTCGAGCTTGATGACGCGCCCGTCGCGCGTCTCGGCGAGCACCCCGCACGCCGCTGAGCATTCGCGGCAGGTGGTCGCGTAGTAGTTCGACACGCCCGGCACCGTCTCGTCGGGTGAGACCAGGTACGGGATGAGCCGCTCGACTTCGCCCGTACCGCAGCCGACGGTTGCCGTTGCGGTACCCACGCCCAGCACTTTCAGAAAATCGCGACGCTTGACGGTCATGAATCGCTGTCTAGTAGTGGCAGGTCGCGCAATCGTACCTCGCCCTGAACGGCGGATTCGATTGTCCGATGTGACAGCTCACGCACCAGCCCATCCCCAGTGTCTGCGTTTGGGCGACCTGCTGCATGTTCTGGACATCGCCGTGACATGTCTGGCAGGAGACGCCGGCTCCGACGTGCCGCATGTGCGGAAACTTCACGTACTCGGGCAGCTTGTGAATGCGCACCCACGGAACAGGTTGCTGCCTGGTCCAATAGCCCGTGAGCTTCTGGATTTCCGGCTTCCCCGCGCCCGCGACCGTATGGCAGCCCATGCAGGTGCTCATCGCGGGCATGCCCGGATCTGGCGACTTGTTCGCTGAGAAGTGACAGTACAGGCAGTTCATCTTCAGCGTTCCGACGTGGATCGGGTGCGGAAACCTGATCGGCTGCGTCGGACTGTTACCTGCACTCGACGAAGCTCCGCTGTAGGCGGATACCAGTGTCGCCAGGGCAGCGAGCGCAAAAAAAGCCGGCACCGCCGCCCAGTGTCGCCGCAGTTTCATCTATGGCCGTAGAGTGAGTTCCCGAGGGCCCTTGTGAACTTTTTCACAAGGCGTCGGAATGAAGATTAGTCCGACGCTCGGCTCGCGCAAGCGTCCTCAGCACCTCAATTGCCATCGCGCGCAACAGGTCCAGCTCACGCGCGTCGGGAGCGGCGCGAAATACCAGAGTCCTGACCGACCGCATGATATGCTCGTGATTTCTCGTTTTGAAGAAGTCGATTGCATCCAGTGCTCGCTCGGCGTCCGCAAACATCAGCTCGTAGTGCCCGGTCGTCGGAGGTGGAGCCTGCTTCCTGGGCGGAGGCAGCTCCCTCGTCGCGTCGGATGCGCGCAGATGCAGCTCGTACGAGGCGAGGAGCACCGCCTGTGCCAGATTGAGCGAAGCGTGCCCGGTGGTCGGTATCGTGACGACCACATGACACATGTCCAGCGCTTCGTTCGGAAGGCCGTGGTCCTCGCGGCCAAAAAGCAGCGCTACCGGCCCGTCGCAGTCGAGCAGCTCGCTCGCGGCTTCTTTCGGGGTGGTGATCCGCCATTTCGCGGCTCGTCTACGCGCGGAGAACCCTGCGACGGCGACGCAGTCGGCGATGGCATCTTCCAGCGTCTCGAAGTGCTCGATGGCGCCGATGATGTCGGCTGTATCGTGGGCGATGCCCTCGAGCCGCCAGGGATCGTATTCGACGGGGCGCACCAGCCGGAGCTTGGTGACACCCATGTTCTTCATCGCGCGCACGGCGGCGGCGATGTTGACCGGGTCCTGCGGCTCGTACAGGACGACGCGGACCGCGTCGAGCGCGGACCCGGTCACTGCTTCAACAGCTGCGGATCAAGGGATTGGTTTGCGCCCTGTGATAATGCGGTAGAGCACAACAATGATCGCGATGACGAAGAGGATATGAATGAGGCTTCCCCCGATCGGCATCACGAACGCGCCCAGCAGCCACAGGATAAAAATGATTACGGCGATCGTCCACAGCATGACCGAGCTCCTCTAAGTGAGTGGGAACAACGCGCCAGCAGACAGCGGGTGACGCAATGGCAACAGTCGTACCGTTGGAACGGTGATTAGTGACTAGTCACTTTTTTTCATCTCGGCCCGCGCTCGACGAACTCCTGCTTCTCAGCCGGCGCATCGCTTTGATGCAGCTGTATCCGCCCGAGCAGGATCCGTCCGGCGCGAACATCGTGCCCCATGTCGATGAGGAGAATGGCGAGATCGCCGCTCCCCCACAATAGTCCCGCCAGAACCACGAGGCGGCTGATCTCCGCGAGCAGCGTCGGAATCGCGGCGCGTCCCTGCGCAATCAGCCCCGTGATGACCTCCGCCACCAGCAGCAGCAGGAGGACGATCGCCATGAGCTTGAAAAGCTTGGACAGATACCGCAAGCCGACGTACGGCTCGAGATCGTCCGCGCGCACCTGCATCGTCGGATCTCCCGCGTGCTCGCGCTTCGGGGAGTTGCGGTGTTCGTCCTGCCCCGCTGCTGCGAAATCACCTGTCATCTTGTTTCTCCGATTGCGGTTACCAACGCGCCCTGTAGCCGCGCGTATCGATGTGAGTAAATGGGCCGTGGGCGACGTTCGGCCGGTACACACCTACCCCGCCTATCAGCGAAGGATGTGCCCGTTCGACGCGATCGGCCGCGGAACGAATGAATTGTGCATCTCCAATGTCGACCCGGCCGTCCTTGTTCAGGTCGTCCATGCTGCCATTTCCGTCGTTGTCTATGTAGATGTCCGCCGCGTCCCCGTACATGTGCCGGCTGAGCGACGCGCGGCCGCGAGTGTCCCCCACCCCGCTGTTGTACTGCGGCGTACGGAAGCCGCTCATCACCCGGACGCCCTTCGTGTTTACGCCGCGCGAGCGGAGGTCCTCCAGGACCAGCTCCAGCTTGTCGAGCAGCTTCACTTCGAGGACGAGGTACTTCGGCCAGACGTTGACCTGATCCTTCGGCAGAAAATCGCGCAGCCGGAAGTGGTCCGATACGTATGTATTCTGGTTCGTGGTCGTGACTTCGATAAAGCCGCGCGGCGGCGCGTAGTTGCCCTTGGCGGCGGCTCCGCCCCGCGCTGCAGGCCAGCTACCGATGTAATACAGGCCGATGCGCCCGCCCCGGGCCTCGCCGGCAGACCTGAGAGTTATGAGCCGGAAATCCGTCATCGGCTTGATGGCGCTGCCGATCTTTATTGCCAGGCTCCATACACCTGGACGCTTCGGAGCGCGCGGAGCGCGCGGAGCGGCATCCTGGCCCGCAACGGTGACGATCGCCCCGCTCGGCAGAGTGTCGCGGAGAATCGGCGCTCCTTCAGCCGAGAACTGCGCCCGCAAGCGTCCGCTCTCGCCGCGCAGCGGCACGAATGCGGTGAGCACGGCGTCCGTGAGGTACGCCGTGGACGGCGCGTTTGGCTCCGTGAGCGCGGCCGTGATGACTGAGGCCGAGGGCGTGACGGCAGTGCTGTCGC
>JBKJKB010000316.1:0-4539 GCA_046597675.1 Gemmatimonadaceae bacterium | reverse complement strand
GATCCCTTGCAGGACATTAGTAACCTGGAACGCATCCATGCCGTCGGCGCGCGTGGCCGATTCTACTTCAGGTCGACGCTGGATTCGCTGACTCGGCCTTAGACGCGTGCGGCATGGAGGATTGGCTTCTCCGCCGCGGCGAGCCGATCGCTACGGATTCAGAACTATGGTAAAAGCGGAGCCTGACCCCTCGACGCTTTCGACAACGAGCTGATATCCCATCATCTCGCAAAGCGCGCGTGAAATTGGAAGGCCCAGCCCGGTTCCCCCATACAAAGCTGCGGTGGTGCGATCTGCCTGTTCGAACGCCTCGAAAATCGCGTCAACCCGGCCCGCGGGGATTCCAATGCCTGAATCGGAAACGGATACCGATTTCGCGATTCCGTCTTCGCTCGCCGTTACCTGAACAACCACTTTCCCGTGGCTCGTGAACTTCAGCGCATTGCCAACGAGATTCAACAGTACCTGCGAGAATTTGACCCGGTCTGTGATCAGCGGACGGAGTCGGTGTCCCGGGAAAACAGCAGTGAGGCCAACACCCTTGGCGATGGCCTGAATCTCGAACTGTGAAACAATTTCCTCGATGAGAGGACGCAGCTCGGTTTCGGACAATTCAACTTCGAGCTTGCCTGACTCGATCTTCGCGAGATCCAGCAATCCGTTGATCAAGCCAAGCAAATGCACGCCGCTATGCTGGATTCTATCGAGATACGTGAGTTCTTTTTCCCGAAAGCTTCCGTCCTTGTTCCTCAGCAGAACATTCGCGAAGCCGATGACCGCGTTGAGCGGAGTCCTGAGCTCATGGCTCATGCGGGCGAGGAAGTCGCTTTTCGCGCGATTGGCGGCGTCGGCTTCCCTACTCCGCAGTTCGGCCTGTGTGAGCGCAATCCTCAGACTGATCTCGGCCTGCAGAAATCCGGCGAGCTCCAGGAGCATCTGCTCCTCGTCGTCCGACCATTTCCTGGGGACTGTGTCAACAACGCAGAAGCTACCGAGATTGTCACCCGCGTTACCAACTATGGGGACGCCGAGATAGGCAATGACTCCAAGATCCGGAATCGCCAGGTTGTCCTTCACCAGCGGATGTTCGGGGGCATTTTCGATTCGGAGCGGACTGCCCGAGGTCACAACATGCTGGCAAAACGAGTGTGACAAGGGAGTCTCTCTCGCGCTTGCCCACGGCTCCGCGAGTCCGAGCGAACTCTTGAAAAACTGGCGTCGATCATCGACGAGGCTCACGAGCGCCACAGGAGCGCCCAACAGATTGGAGGCCAGCCGTGTCAATCGATCGTAACGATCGGACACCTCCGAATCCATGAGGCCCGTGCCGTACAAGGCCTCCAGCCGACCGGGGGCATCCAGCGCCTGGCCTGTCACTTTTTTTCAGACGTGGCGCCGACAAAACGTTGCATCGTCTACTCGCTGCTTCAGGGGAGAGCTCGATCCGCGCGTGAATCTTGTACGGAGGATTTGATGCGACCACGACGTTTCTGACCATGTCAATGTAACGGTGCATAACAACATCACGTGGACTCTGAGGAGCAAATCCCGACTTTCGCATCAGTCCTCCTCGCCGCTCCCGGGGCGTCCGGGACACCACGAAATGATGGTGTTGGCAGATCACGCTTGCAGTCTATGGCACAGCCACATACCCACAAATCCGATGACTGAACGGCCACTGAACCGTCACAGGATGGAATCTTCCTGCACAATGAATCCGCGCGGGCCCTATCTGACTTCCTTACTATCGTCGGCGTCACGCGCTCTCCGCTCGCGCAGCCACGGAATGAGACCACCCACGAGGAGCATTTCGACCTGCCGCGTCGAGAGAAGGTTCCGCACGGCGTAGACCTCATCGCGGGTCTCGTTGCGCACAGCGATCTCCGTTCTGGCCACGAGCGCCTCGCGGATGCCGGCCAGCACGAGCACATCGCCCTGGTGAATGCGATCGTGATCGGCCGCATCCGCGAACTCGAGCGCGAGCACGCCGAAATTAGCCAGGTTCTGCCAATGGATTCGCGCGAACGACACGGCCAGCACCGCGCGCAATCCGAGGAAGCGCGGGGTGATCGCGGCGTGCTCTCGCGAGGATCCCTGCCCATAGTTGGCACCGGCGACCACAATGTGACCGGACGTGTCGCGAGTTTCCGCGGCACGAGCAGGGTAGGTTTCGTCGATCTGGTCAAAGGTGAATTCAGCGAGCTTCGGGATGTTGCTGCGATAGGGCAAAACGCGCGCACCGGCCGGCAGGATCTCGTCCGTCGAAACGTCATCGCCCACGACCAGGGCGACCGGTGCCTCGATGCGATCGGCGAGCGGCCCGAAGACCGGCAACGAGGAGATGTTTTCGCCCTTAACCAGTTGCACTTCGGAGGCCTCCTCCGGCGGCAGCGGCTCCTCGAGCATCGTCAGGTTCACGCTCGACACTGCGGGCAGTTCGAGCTCCGGGTACTCCAGGCCAAGGAGTTTCGGCAAGTCTCGCGGGTCGGTGATCATTCCGGTGAGTGCGGCGGCCGCCGCTGTCTCCGGCGAACACAAGTAGACCGAGTCTTCCTTGGTACCCGAGCGGCCCGGAAAGTTGCGCGGCATCGTGCGCAGGCTGTTGCGTCCGTTCGCCGGAGCCTGACCCATGCCGATGCAGCCCATGCATCCGGATTGATGCAGCCGGGCGCCCGCGCTGATCAAATCGAAAGTGGCGCCCATTTTGGTCAGGTCCTGCAGGATCTGACGCGTGCTTGGATTGACATCGAAGGACAGGCCGGGGTACGACTGCCGTCCCTTGGTGATTGCGGCGACAATCGCGAAGTCGCGCAGCCCCGGATTCGCGGATGACCCGATCACGACCTGCTCGACCGGCCGGCCGGCGACCTCTCGCACCGGCACGACGTTGCCTGGCGAGCTGGGGAGCGCGATGAGCGGCTCGATAGTGGAGAGGTCGATCTCCTCGGTCACGTCGTACGCTGCATCCGCGTCCGCGAGCAGTTCGATGAAGTCGCCCTCGCGCTGCTCTGAGCGCAGGAAGGCTCGCACCTGATCGTCAGCGGGAAAAACCGTGGTGGTCGCTCCCAGTTCCGCGCCCATATTGGCGATCACATGCCGATCCATCGCGGTGAGAGTCGCGAGGCCAGGACCGTAGTACTCGATGATCCGATTCATGCCACCGTGGACGCCGTGCCGGCGCAGCATTTCGAGAATGACATCCTTGGCGCTCGTCCACGGCGGCAACTGCCCAGTGAGCCGCACGCCCCAAATTTCGGGCATCCTCATGTACAGCGGTTCGCCGGCGATTGCCAGGGCCACCTCTGTGCCCCCGACGCCGATGGCCAGCATTCCGAGCGAGCCCGCGGCCGGGGTGTGGCTGTCGGAGCCAACCATGGACTTGCCCGGGATACCAAACCGCTGCATGTGCGTCGGATGCGACACCCCATTGCCGGCCTTCGAGAACCACAGGCCGAACCGGCGGGACGCCGAGCGGAGAAAGTCATGGTCCTCCGCGTTCTTGCTGTCGGCCTGCAACAGGTTGTGGTCGACGTACTGCACGGACACTTCCGTGCGTGCGCGATCGAGTCCCAGTGACTCCAGCTCGAGCATGACAAGAGTTCCGGTCGCGTCCTGGGTGAGGGTCTGGTCAATGCGCAGGCCGATTTCGGTCCCCGGTACCATCTGCCCCACAACCAAGTGGGATGCGATGAGTTTCTGGGCGACGTTGAATGACACGGCGAGTCTCCTTAGTCGATAGCGCTGACGACGCACTCGACTCTCAAACTACGCCGCGAGGTCTCGCGGTGTTGGCGCGTCGGCTAATATCGAGCTCATGCGTATCGCCATCGTCGGTGGGCCCGGTGTCGGGAAGAGCACGCTCGTGCGCCAGCTTGGCGATCTCTACCAGCACGGCTCGTACGGTGAAGGCGAGAAGGGCGTGTGGGACACGCGTGTGCTCGCGGACATCGAGGCGGGACGCAATCCGGTCGGCGTGACGGCGTACTTCGGCCGGCTGTACGATGCGAACTATCGGAGCGCGGCGACGCACGACAAGACGGATCGCGTGATCCTGCTCGAAGGCGCGCGCATCACGCTCGAGGCACACATCGTCGAGTATCCACCCGAGTATCACGCCGAACTCCATCGCGTGCTCGCCATCGGCGATCGCTGGCAGCCGGATCGCGTGATCGTCCTCACGTCGGGCACGGATACGATCGAGAAGCACATCCGCTTGCGTCACCGCCCGCACGAGAACGTCGAGCACATGGTGCATCGGTTCCGGCTCATCGACGCGGAGTTCCGGCGTCTCGCGCCGTTGTACCCGAGCACTGTGCTGATCGATCGCGACGGCCGCGAGTTCCATGACCGCGCGGGGCTCGAGTCGGTCATCACCGACGCGGGGCTTCCGCCGTTCCGCGAGATCCCCTATGAGGACATCACGCGTTTCGAGCCGATGCGTACCGAAAATTCAATTTCCGTTCACCGTCTCGTTCGGTGATCAGTCGCACGCCGCGCTGGAACGTGAACCAGGCGTGGGCCCACTCCATCAGTACGATC
>JBKJKB010000265.1:0-4077 GCA_046597675.1 Gemmatimonadaceae bacterium | reverse complement strand
ACTTCACCGTGGATGAGATCGCGGCGAAGCTCGGGGTAGATACGCTTGCGTATCTGTCTTTGGATGGGATGCTGGGGGCGGTACCAAAGGGACCGGAGGGATTCTGTCATGCGTGCTTTTCCGGCGACTATCCGACTGCTCCGCCGAGTGATCCTGTCAAGCTGAGGTTGGGGCGATGAGGGAACTGCGCTGCGCACTGCGTGCTGCGCCTTCAACTCTTGGCTCGCCACGGTAGTGAGTCAGTCGGTATTCTTTTTCGGCGACGGCCAAGCCGAGGGCACGCGCGAGATGAAGAGCGTCCTCGGCGGCAAGGGAGCAAACCTCGCCGAGATGACCAACCTCGGCGCGCCTGTTCCACCGGGCTTCACCATCGCGTGCTCCGAATGCATCTCCTATCTGCGCGACGGCAAGTACAGCGACAAGTTGCGCGCTGAAGTCGAGGGCAACCTCGCGCGGCTCGAGAAGAGCACCGGCAAGAAGCTCGGCGATCCGAAGAAGCCGCTGCTGGTCAGCGTCCGGTCTGGCGCGGCGTCTTCGATGCCGGGGATGATGGAGACGATCCTCAATCTCGGGCTCAACGACCGCACCGTCGTCGGACTGGAGCGCGCCAGCAGGAACTCACGCTTTGCGTACGACTCGTACCGCCGTTTCATCCAGATGTACTCGGACGTCGTGCTGGGCGTGTCGAGCCAGAAGTTCGAGCAGGTCCTGTCCGCGAAAAAGCTGACCGAGGGCGTCGAAGACGACACGGATCTCGGCGAGGACGCGCTGCGCAACCTGGTGGAGGAGTACAAGCAGCTGGTGAAACACGTCACCGGTTCGCCCTTCCCCACCGATCCGGTCGTTCAGCTGTGGGGCGCGATCGAGGCGGTCTGGCGCTCGTGGACGCTCAAGAAGGCGCGCGACTATCGCAAGGTGAATCGCATCTCCGAGGATCTGGGAACCGGGGTCAACGTCGTGTCGATGGTATTCGGTAATCTGGGCGACGATTCCGGAACCGGAGTGGCGTTCACGCGCGACCCGTCCACCGGAGAGCGGAAGTTCTACGGGGAGTTTCTCGTCAACGCGCAGGGCGAAGACGTCGTGGCCGGCACGCGCACGCCGCTCGCGATCGACCAGATGGCCGAGCGGCTGCCCGAAGCGTACAAGGAGCTGATCGTCGTGCAGGAGCGGCTGGAGCGGCACTACAAGGACATGCAGGACCTGGAGTTCACGGTCGAGCGCGGCAAGCTCTATCTGCTCCAGACGCGCGGTGGCAAGCGCACTGCCGCGGCAGCGGTACGGATCGCGAGCGAGATGGTGGCGGAGGGGCTGATCACCAAGACCGAGGCGGTCGCGCGCGTGCCGGCCGCGGAGCTGGACCAGCTGCTGCATCCGATCATCGATCCGTCGGTCCACGCCAAGCCGCTGTGCATCGGGCTGCCCGCCAGCCCGGGCGCGGCGTCGGGGATCGCCGTGTTCGATCCCGACAGCGCGGAAGATCGCCACGCCGCGGGCGAGGCCGTCATACTAGTACGCGAGGAGACGACGCCCGAGGATTTTCACGGGATCGTCGCCGCGCGCGCCGTGCTGACTTCGCGCGGCGGCATGACAAGTCACGCGGCCGTCGTGGCGCGGGGGATGGGCAAGTGCGCCATCGTGGGATGCAAGGAGATCGAGGTGGATCTCGATCACCGTCGGTTCAAAGTGAACGGAACGGAGATAGGCGAAGGCGACTGGCTCACGCTCGACGGAGGTACGGGGCGCGTATTCGCAGGGAACCTGCCGACCGTGCCGAGCGAGATAGTGCGGGTGACCAACGGGACGCTGCGCGCGGCCGACGCTCCGTTGTACCAGTCGTACTATCAGCTTCTCGGGTGGGCCGACGAGATCCGCCGGCTCAAGGTAAGGGCCAACGCTGATACGCCACGCGACGCGCACACGGCGCGCGGGTTCGGAGCCGAGGGAATCGGACTGTGCCGCACGGAGCACATGTTCTTCGAGGGCGACCGGATCCACGCCATGCGTGAGATGATTGTCGCGCGCGACGAGTCCGGCCGGCGGCGCGCGCTGGCGAAGCTGCTCCCGATGCAGCGCGCCGACTTCGAGGGGATCTTCGAGGCCATGCACGGCTATCCTGTGACCATCCGGCTGCTCGATCCCCCGCTCCACGAATTCCTGCCGCACGGCGGCGAAGAGAGCAAGCTGCTCGCGCGTACCCTTGGAATACCGCGCGCCGAGCTCTCGCGAATCATCGAGGACCTGCGGGAGACGAACCCGATGCTCGGCCACCGCGGTTGCCGCTTGGGCGTGAGCTTTCCCGAGATAACCGAGATGCAGGGCCGCGCGATTTTCGAGGCGGCCGTGCGCGCGTCGCGCCGCGGGATCGACGTGCGCCCGGAGATAATGATTCCGCTCGTGTCGACGGTGAAGGAGTTCGATCACCAGCGCGCGATCCTGGAAGATGCGGCTGCGCAGGTGCTCGGCGCGATGGGAGAAAAGATCGAGTATCTGGTCGGCACGATGATCGAGCTCCCACGCGCGGCGCTCACTGCCGGGGAGATCGCCAAGGGCGCGGAGTTCTTCTCGTTCGGTACCAACGACCTCACGCAAACGACCTACGGCTTGAGCCGGGATGACGCCGGTCGATTTCTGCCGTCGTACGTGGAGGCCGGGATATTCCCCGAGGATCCGTTCCAGGTCCTCGATCCCGACGGCGTCGGGAGACTGATTCGTATCGCGGTTGAAGAAGGTCGCGCGACCAGGCCGAAGATCAAGCTGGGGATATGCGGGGAGCATGGCGGCGAGCCCCGCTCAGTCGCGTTCTGTCACCAGATCGGGCTGGATTACGTGTCGTGCTCGCCGTATCGCGTTCCCATCGCGCGGCTCGCCGCCGCGCATGCGGTACTCGCGGAGAAGGTCGAGGACACCAAGTGATTGGCAGGGTGTTGCGTTGGGGGATAACGCTGGCGATCCTGGCGCTGCTCATTCTCTTCGCGCGCACCGTAGACTGGGGCGCGGCATGGGCGGCGATGCGGGGAGCCTCCCTTCTACTCCTCGCGCTCGCGCTTCTCGCCAACACCGCTTGCGTCGTCTTGAGAATTTTCCGCTGGTGGATGTTTTTGCGCCCTGCTGGAGCCCCATCGTTATGGCTCGCGATGAAAGCAGGCATAGCCGGCACCGGGCTCAACAACATCCTCTTGGCGAACGGCGGCGAGGCGGCACGAGTCGTGTTCGTTTCCCGCGCTACGGGCCTGCCGGCTGCAACCGTGCTGGCGACGATCACCCTCGAGCGGATGTTCGACATCGTCGGTTTTATCGTCATGGTGGTAGTCGGGACACTGCTCTTCCCGCTGCCGCCCGAAATGGAGGGATATCGCATCCCGGCGATGGCCGTGCTGGCCGTGGTTATCGGAGGGCTCGCGTTCCTGGTGTACCGGACGAAGCACATGACGCCGGCAACGCTCGCCGATCGTCCGCCCGAGGTGAGCCCGCCGGTTGGGCTGCTCGCGAAGATCGGGTCGTTTTTCAAATGGTTCGGCGCGAGCATTGGCGCGCTCACGAACGGGCCACGTTTCGTGTGGGCGCTCGCGCTCTCGCTTCTGGCCTGGATCGGACAGGTAACGACTTTTGCGTTGTGCGCGGCGGCGGCCGGGATCGACGTCCCGCTGGAAGCAAGCCTCGCCGGGCTGCTAGCCGTGAATCTCGGGCTCATCCTCCGCGCGACGCCGGGGAACGTGGGCTTTTTCCAGCTCGCCTACGCCATCACTGTTGAGCAGTTTGGCGTTCCGCGTGACCCCGCGATCGCGGTGTCGCTGCTGATTCAAACGCTACAAGTAGTCCCGATCACGATCGCCGGCGTTGCGCTCGCACCAGAGTTCGTGTTTCGGAAACGCGGAGCTACCACCGCGGAATCATAGAGCACACAAAAGGCCCGCCCCTTTCGGGACGGGCCTTTTCACGGGATGGAGGCGCGGGGATTCGAACCCCGGTCCGAGACAAGATTCACCACGGCGTCTACGTGCGTAGTCTACCGATTGAGGTCTCCAGACGCTGGCCAGTAGACGGCCCACGCTGAACAAGTCTCCTGTAGTTTCG
>JBKJKB010000215.1:0-3504 GCA_046597675.1 Gemmatimonadaceae bacterium | reverse complement strand
CGCGCCGAGCATCCGCTCGCGATCGCCGCGCTGAACACCGTATCGATCAGTGAAGAGGATGTCGGCGGGGGCGCGAGGGCGCCGACCGGGCCGGTGGTTCTCGCCGGAGCGCTACGCTGACCTGGCTCGCGGATGTTTTTCGCGGTCAGTGCTTCGTCCCTCGCTGATGGGGTTCCGGGTCGGGCGCGGTTCGTGCAAAACGGACAGCTGCAGATGACACGACGCGAGGGAAGCGAGCGAGCGGCGGCGGTACGACTGACGTCCGGCATCTATCCCGAGACGGCGCGGCTGGTACTGGAGCGCTGCCTCTCCGGAGACTTGCCGCCGTCGCTCGCGCTGCGCGAGCTGTTCGCGCTGACGCCCGAACCGGAGCGCGTGCGCTCGCTGGTGGATCAGGTCACGGATCGCGCGGCGGTGTTGTCGCGCGCCGGCGACCGGCTACTGCAGGACCGGGTTGATGAGCTGACGCAGCTGGTCGTCGAGCCGGACACGACTCACTGATCGTCGCGATCCCTGCGGTCGCCGTGCCGCCTGTCGCCGTGACGCGGGCGATACCACCGGACCGTGAAGAACACGGCAAGGGCGCCCAGGATCCAGTAGCCGGGAACCAGGAGACCGCGGGCGGCCGGCATGGTCCGGCCGATCCAGAACAGCCCGGCGGCGATGGCCAGCCCCGCCAGCCAGAACCGGATCAATCCACTCGTCCGCCTGCCGACAACGTTGGGCTTTCTCATGGGCTCGGAATCGGGACGGGAGAGTTGAGGACCGTTTCGCCCGGAAGGGTATATCAGTCAGGATGGACGGGGGTGAATTAGCCGCCGGAGGGTGATAAATAGTGCCAGCGGCGTTTATTTGCTTCGGTCCGGTGGTCCGGTAGCTTCCACGACTTCAGGCGTTCACACTCGGGATCCCATCAATCCTATGGCATCACGCATCGTAGGTCTTTTTGCGGCGAGGTTGCTCGCCGCAGCAGTGCTGCTGGTCGTCGCGTCCGCGTGCGGGGGAGACGGGCCCACTCCTCCGCCCGACGGCGTGGCGTCGCTGACGCTGGTCCCGAACAGCGACATCCGGCTGGCCGCTGCGGGCCAGACGGCCCAGCTCACGGCGACGCCGAAGGACGCCTCCGGCAATACGGTTTCGGCGACGGTCACGTGGACATCCAGCAATCCGGGAGTCGCGACCGTCGCCAGCACCGGCGCGACAACCGCGACGGTGACAGCGGTGGGGCTCGGCACCGCGAAGATCAGGGCGTCGGTGAGCGCGACGACCTTCAAGGAGGTCAACGTCCTGGTGCAGCAGCCGCAGTTCAACGTGAACGCCAGGTTGGCGTGCGATAGCTCGGACCTGCGGAGCTACAAGATCGAGACGCAGACGGAGCATCTTCTCATCGTCTCGGACCTCGGCAATCCGGCGGGTGGCTTCACGTCGCAGGACTACGCGTCGATCGCGGCGCAGTTCGAGAGCTTGGTGTGGCCGGTAGTGACCGCCAATTTCGGCGTGCCGGCCGACTTCGACGGCAACGGCAAAGTCATCGCCTTCTACACGCGTGCGGTGAACGAGCTTACGCCCGCCGGTTCGCAGAGCGTCGTGGGCGGGTTTTTCTTCGGCCGGGATCTCTTCCCAAAGACCGCCAATGGCCGCTTTCAGGCGTGCCCCAGCAGCAACGAGGCCGAGATGTTCTACATGCTCGTCCCCGATCCGAACGGCGAAGTCAATGGCAACGTACGGTCGGTGGATCAGGTAAGGCGCCTGACGGTCGGTGTACTCGGCCACGAGTTCCAGCACCTGATCAACTCGTCGCGCCGCCTGTACATCAACCAGGCGGCGACGTGGCCGGAGACTGCGTACATGGAAGAGGGTCTCTCGCACATCGCCGAGGAGATGATTTTTTACGAGGCGAGCAGCGGGCTGTTGCCGAGACAGAATATAGGCATCGAGGTTGTGCGGGCGACGCCGGCGAGGGTGGATGCGTTCAACTCGTACATGGGGTCGAATGCCGGGCGCTTCAGCAGCTACCTGAAGGACCCGTCGACCAACGCGCCGTACGAGCCCGGGAATCTTCCTGATCTCGCCACGCGCGGCGCGATCTGGTCGTTCCTGAGATATCTCGCCGATCGCGGCACGCCGGGCACTCCGTTCAACGAGACGCCGTGCGCTGCCACGGTCGCTCTCACCGTCCGTCAGCGGTGTCTTCTCCAGGGTTCGGAGGCGCAGTCGTTCAACGTCGCCGCGGGCGGCAGCCTGGGCGAGTTCACCATCGTAGCGTTTGCGGCCGATTTAGCGCCGGCTTCCGGATCGGTGGCCGGGTCGATCACCACCACCGCGAGCGCGACCTCGAGTATCGCGGTCACCGGGCCTCCCACGCCGTGGATAGCTCCGGGAGGGGCGCTTCTGTCGACGCTCGGTACGGGCGCGGTTGCGTCAGCCACCCAGCTGACGATGGATAACGCGTTTCACTCCCGGCTCCGCGCCATTGAGCGACGTGATCTCCCTGCTCGTGTGCCGGGTGCGCGCGCGGCATACTCTCTCAAGGATCGGTCGAGCGCGCGCATGTCCTCAGCGGGGGGAACCACGCCGTTGATGGCGGCGGCGGTGGTGGAGCCCGTGTGGAGCCAGCTGGTCAACTCGAACGACACGGGGATCGCGAACCTCCGTGGCCGGTTCGGGCAGGACATTTCGGGCGCGGCGCGGGACTGGGCGGTGGCGCACTATGTGGACGACGTGCCTGAAGTCGCGCCTGTTCCGTCGCAGTACATGCACCCGAGCTGGAACTTCAGGACGTTGCTGCCGGCGCTCAGCTCGAACGGAGCAGTGGGATCGACCCCTGGTACATACCCGCTGAAGGTGCACTCCCTGACGAGCTCGGTGACGCAGCTGATGGTGGATGGAGGCGCGGCGTACTACAGGTTTGGCGTGGCGGCGGGAGGGACGAGCACGGTGAGCTTTACGGTTGGTGGCGGCGCGCCGCCCGCGAACCTGAAGCTGGTGGTTGTGCGGACTAAATAGCCTGCGTCAAGAGCGCTGATGAACAGCCGGGCCGAGGCCCGGCTGTTCTTTTTTGGGGAACGGTACGGGTGAACGGCTGTGCGTTCAGCGTTCAGCGCTGGGCGTCAGGGAAGGAACTGCTTCATCGGGCTGCACGCTCGGCACGCGCCGCGTAAAATTCGGGAGATGAAAAAATCCGGAAATGATTGGGGGGCGCTGGCGCGCACCGCGGTTCGCGCGGACGGCTCGGCGCGGTGCCGGCGGTGCCTTGGACTCACGCAGTCCGATTTCGCGGATGCTGTCGGAGTAGGGCGCGTGACGGTAGCGAGGTGGGAGACAGGAGTCATCCGCCCGACGCCGCGGCACGTCACCGCGATGCTGGATCTGCTCGCGGACATGGTGTCCAGGTCAACTGTGGCGAACGCGGGCGACAACGAGCTGCGCGAGCGGTTCGCCGCGGTGGTGCTGTTCGGCGCGCGCACTCGGCTCGCGGCCGCGGCGTGGCGGGAGCTGCTCGAT
>JBKJKB010000134.1:0-7199 GCA_046597675.1 Gemmatimonadaceae bacterium | reverse complement strand
CGAACCACGCGATCCGCCTCAAACCACGTTGAGCCGCGCCCTCACCCAGACGGAACGATGGACTGTTGTTGAAGAACATGTCCGCGTAACGACGCATGCCGTGGGCCAGCGGATGCGTGTTGTCGACCCGCGCCCGGAGCACCGAGCCGGGGACGTAGTATCTCGATCGCGGCAGCTCGTTGCCGGCCGAATCTGTCAGAGCGTCCGCCACGGGCGCGCCGAACGAAAAAGCGAGATCCGTCGCACTGCCGATCGCCAGGATGCGACCACCCTCCTCCAGGAATTCCCGCAGCCGCGGGACGGTGACCCCCTCCGACATGGCCCCTCCCCGCGCACGCCACTCCGGAGGCGCATCGGCCGGCGGTGTCGCGGAGGCGAGCGTGCGCGCGTCTCTCCTCGATTCCGGATCCAGCGGCCGCGCGCCGTCGGGAAGGATGAGCACGTCGAACCGCTCGCGCAGGCGCCCTGCATCGAGATCGGGTGGATAGATCACCGTGAACGGAAACTCGAACTGCTCGAGCAACCAGCGCGTCCACCCCGATTGCATCGACCCGCCGTAGCTATCCCACAGCGCGATGCGCACCGGCCGAAGCTTTAACGCTGCACCCTCTCCGGGCGCGCGCTGCGCCGGAACAATGGTGAGACCTTTCTCACTCGCTGCCTGTCGAAGAATCGGCATCACCGCCGGCCCGGCCGGGATGTAGTACGCGCCTTCGCCAAAGCTTCGCGCAGTTGTGCGGACGCTGTCCCGCATCCAGTGCACCTCGTGCCCGGCCGCGAGCAGCCGGTTTACCGCCACGAACGCGTCGTTTGTCTCATGCCCGACCAGATAACCCGGCGCGCCCGCGACCTCGGTGACGCTTCCCTGCGGCACCGGCGCGAAGCCGGAGATTCGCTCGAAAGGACCGGTGAATCCATCGAGAACCCGGTCGAACGTCACGCCCATCTGATATGCGAGCGTCCAGCCAGCGGCGTCGTAGGGCGGAGTCGGCGCAGCGCCGGGATACGGAATGTCGTTGGGATGATTCTGCGGCTCGAACATGTCGCGCACGTGCGGGCGGAACGCCTGCGCGGCGAGCACGACATATGAGCCCGCGGGATAGCTCTTGCCCGCGACCGAGAACGGCGCCGTCGCGCGGTGCACCGTGACACCGGTCTTGATCAGCGCATTGACGAACTTGGTCGCCGTCCCGAAGTCGCGCTGGTCCGCGGTGAGGATGTAACCGCGGGGGTCGCGATCCTCCGGCTTTGTGAATGAGGCGAGATAACGCGCCACACCGTCCGGCGTCTGGTTAATGGTATCTCCACCAACCACCTCGGAGAGCTCCGCCACCCGGTCCGGCGTGCTCGTCCAGTGATCGCGGCTGCCGCGCCCGATGGAGTTGCGACCCATTCCATAGATGTTGTACAGCAGCTCTTCCCGATGCTTCGACGCGAAGTCGAGCACCGCGCGGTTGGCGGTTCGCTCGTAGTCCATCGACTGGCGAAAGCGCCACAGCTGCGGCGTGACCGGCGACGGCAGGCTGCCGCTGGGCAGCAGCCGGCTTGGAAGGAGCGCGATCCGGTCCGGTGTGGGATGACCGAACGTCTCCGTCAGCAAACCGATCATGTTGTGGAAGTACACCGTCGTCCGAAGGCCGCCGTTCCACCAGGTGGAGAAGTTCGCGCCCCCGCGCATGACCGTGCCCGGCTTTCCTTCCGCGATCATCCTGCTGTGCATCGCCGAGCCGACCTGGTCGAGCATCGTCACGACGAGCGGGTCGAAGTTGTAGTTGAACGGATCGCGGAACGGCGGCGCGAACATGATCGTTCCGTCCGGCGCCGACTGGTGATGGTTGTACATGATCTGCGGATACCACGCGCGGAACATCACGCTGTCCATCGCGCGCGTCTCCAACTGCGATGCCATGAAGGAATCGCGGTTGTTGTCGTGCCCGACGTACTTGTGGTAGAGTCGGGGCACGCCTCGCGTGGAGCGCTGCAGCGTGTCGCTCCTGCGCATGTACCAGTCCGCGAGCAGGTCGTGCCCGTCCGGGTTGGCGTGCACCGCCAGCACGATCACGTCGCGCAGGAAGCGCGTCGTTTCGGCATCGGTGCCGCTCGCCAGCTCGTACACCAGCTCCATCAGCTGCTGGGCGCCGAGCACTTCACTCGCGTGCAGCCCGCCGTCGATCCATACCACCGCGCGACCCTCGGCGGCCAGCGCGCGCGCCTCGCTGTCGGAGATCCCCTCCGCGAGCGCGAGCTTGCGGGCAATCTCCTGATAGCGGCCCAGCTTCGCGTGGTTCTCGGGCGACGTGATCACCGCCATGAGCATCGGGCGGCCTTCGCTCGTGGTGCCGATCTGCTCGACGCGCACCCTGTCGGATTCCGCGTCGATCTTCCGCCAGTAATCCACGAGCTGACGGTAGTTAGCGAGGAAATAATCGTCGCCCAGCCCGTGCCCGAACTGCTGGCGTGGCGTGGTAATCGGCCGCTGCGCGAGTACCGGGAGCGATGCCAGGAGGGCGACACAGACAAAGAGCGAAGAGCGGAGAATGAGTCTCATCATCCTGAGGAATGCGGTGGGCTAACCGACTGCTTCTGTAGTATAAGCGGCTACATCGCTCTGCTTGCGAGGCCGCTCCCCGACCACGGTCAACACGACGCCGGCGAGTATCACGGCGCCTCCCGCGAGCGTGGACAGCGGCGGGATCTCGCGAATGCCCGGCAGCACGGCGCCGATGAGCGTGGCGCCTATCGGCTCCGTAAGCACCGTGAGATTGACCACGTATGCGGGTCTGTACCTGAGCGCATAGTTCATTGCGGTATGCCCCAGCAGCATCGGCCCGACCGCCAGGCCGATGAAGATCCAGATCTCGCGCGCCGGCTGAGGAGCGAGGTCGATGCCGGACACGACCGCCATGGCCGCAAGCGAGGCGAAGCAGGCGCCGTACACGACCGCCACGTAGGGCCAGAGGCCCAGGCCGGTCCGGAGCCTTCGTCCGCCGAGGTAATAGATGGAAGCCGTGACCGCGCCCAGCAGCGCGAGCGAATTTCCGAGCGCTGGGTTGGCTCCCGACGTCGCCGCATCAGAAAAAAGAGCCGGCGTGCTGATCACGAATGCACCGGCCAGCGCGATCAGAATTCCTGTGATTTGCACCGCCCGCGGGCGCTCCCGCAGCAGAATGGCGGAGAGCACCGCCACGATCGCCGGCTGCAGACTGACCAAAGTGGTCGACGCCGCGATCGTGGTGAGATCGACCGACGCATTCCATGACCAGAAATGCACCGCCAGCATGACGCCGGCAGCGGCCCCTATCCCCAGCTCGCGCCGGGTGAGCGCCCTGAGCTCGCGCCACGTGCCCGTGATCACAAGTGCGGCGAGTACGAATCCGAGCGAAAACGCGAGGCGCCAAAAAGCGATCGCTATCGGGTGGGCGCCAGAGAGACGCACTAACGGCGCGGCGACAGAGATTCCGAGAACAGCTACGACAAGGGCAATCTCAGGGGGCGGCCGGCGCATAGCGGAATAATACCCCGGCAGTGAGGCCGGGCTGTGTGGCGGGGTCACAGCGCGAACGACTATCGGACGATGTTGATCTCGCCCAAAACGACGTTGCGCGGCAGCTTGATCGGGGCCGACTTTCTTGTGGTCCGCGTGTTGGCACTACGCGTGTTGGTAGTCCGCCTGCTAGTGGTCCGCCTGCTGGTGGTCCGCTTGGCCGTGCGGACCTTCCTCGGGGCGGCCGGGGCGCTGTACCGGCGCACTTCGCTCCCGCCAATCGAAGCCATCAGGCGCGAGGCGTTGTTCGCGTGCTTGTAGACCTTGGACGAGTACGTGTGGCAGCGGGGCGTATTCGTTCCCCGGACGCAGCCGTTGTAGCCCAGCAGCGCCTTGTGGAGATTCTTCGGCGAGCGGCGAACGTAGTCAGCCAGAATGGCGACGCCGTGGCAGATGTTCGACTCGACGTTGACCAGATTGTCGGAGCCACAGCCCCACTCACCGGCGTGGAACGGCATTACCTGCATCAGCCCAGTCGCGCCCACGTTGCTCCTGGCCAGCGGGTCGATGCTCGAGTTCTCGGTGATCATGAGACCGACCAGAAGCACCGGATCGATGTTCTTCTTGTGGGCTTCGCGCACCAGTGCGGTCGCCGCGCGATCGGCCACGCGGTCGTCCTTGGCGAACTTGCGCAGCACGAAAGCGATCCGCTGGGTGACCGGCGCCGACAGATCAGGAGTCGCGTCGCCGATGAGAAGCTCTTCCGCCGTAAGCGAAGGCTTGACCACGGTCGCGGGAAGCGACAGCAGCTCGCCGGGCTTGGCGTATACGGTTCCCGCCCGCGTGCCCGCCCAGACCACGCCGCCCAGCATCGTCAAGCCCGCGAAGACGGCCTGCGATACGGTACGCGTCGATCGCGCACCCGTGGCTCTCGCCCGCAGTGCCGGGTCGATTATGCGGCGTTCGTAGTTGGAGCTCATATCCGTCCTGGTATGCGAGGTTGAGTAGTCTGTCAGGCGGCAGGAACCAAAATTCGGCCCTTGTCGTCCTTGAATGCTCTTCCGAGGCGATCAGCGTACTGCTCCATCGCCACTATGTCCCCCTCCGACACTTCGTATTCCCCGGCCGTCGTAGGCGCCCGCTTCAGTCCGGTCCAGCTCAACGCCTTCTTCACCAGCTTTCGCTCCCGCACCCGGGACGCGCCGCGAGCGCTGGCGAATCCCCACATCCGCCGACCTATCTGCGAATTCGTCAGCGGACAGTCAGGATGGTTCTCACGGATGATGCGGATGAAGTGGTCGCTCGCGACCACCTGTTTCGCACCCTCCGTCCGTACCTGCGCTTCGACTTCCCGTGGCTCCAGCGTGATCCGGACATCCGCGCCCAGCACCTGGGCGATCTGGCCCAGCAGATCGAGCGAGACGTTGTACTGTTCGTCGTGCTCGATGTTGCGGATAGTAGAAACGGACACCGGCTGCCGGAGCTGAGCGGCTACATCCTGGCGGCGCATCCCTCTAAGCTTCCGAAGACGCTTGAGGTCGCGCCCGATCCACTCGGCCATGACCTTTATTGGTAGTGCGGTTGTTTGTATACGTATAAAGGTACTGCGATTGACCTGTTAGAGCAATAAGAAAGTCATGGTTTTCTATAGCTCCTGCGGCGGTTAATGGCCTTTGGAGAGCATTAATGTGATGTACCGCGGGGTATGGAGCTTGCCCCTGCTCGACGTTGAAATCGCCAAGGGAAAACCCTCCAAATGAAAGAATCAGAAGGGCTGTACCGCTCGTTCAGGTTCGTCCGGCGCCTGGCGATCGGGACGCTCGTGCTCGTACTCGGGATAGCCGTCTTCGGCTACCTCTTTTTCATGCGCGGGGTCGACATTCCCGAAGCGCGCGAGCTGGCCGAGCGGGAGCTGACGAGCGGCACGCTCAGGTTCGGCGAGAATGTGCACCGGAAGGCGCACGTATACATGCGCCGGCCGGCGGATTATTTCCGCGGAACCAACGGAGTTCTGGCCGCCACCGACGAGCGGCTGATCTTCATCGGCGTCGCTCCCAAGGACAATCTCGAGAGTACGGACGCGCCGCCTGCGATCATCGTGCAGGAATTCGTCAACGACACTCTGCTCGAGATGGATCCGGGCCGCGTGTTCTTCCTCAGCGCGCCTGGAGTGAAAGTGGAGCGCGACGATCTGGCGGCGACGTTCGCCGCGACGGGAGCGCACCGGCGGGAGCTGGACTCCCTCGAGAGCTACGTCAACGGTTCGCACACAGCTCAGCGCGAGCTGGCGGCGCGTGAAGCACGGTTACGCGCCAAGGTGCGGGAGATCGCGAACGCTCCTCTGTACTACGTGATCCGGCGCGGCGATGCCATCTCCACCATTGCCGGCACGTTCGGCACCACGGTCGAGCAGCTACAAGCCTGGAATCGGCTCGACGGCCCGCGGATTCGCATCGGGGACCGGTTGGTGGTGAAGCCGCCAGGTCCGCGCCCTCAGCCCCCCGCCCTGCCCCCTACAGCCACGAGATGAGCAGCGTGATTGCGCCCGCGCCCATGAGCAGCGCGGCCGCGATTCCGCCGGTGTTGATCAGCCAGCCGTTGCGCTTGTCGCCCATGATCTTGCGGTTGTTACAGATCAGCAGGATGATGACGATGAGCGGTGGAGCGAGTACTCCGTTGACGACGGCTGCCCCAAACAGCATGCGCATCGGGTTTATGCCGGCAAAGTTCAGTCCCATGCCGATGACCATCGCGAGCGCGATCACTAAATAGAAGCTCCGGGCCTGCCACGGCTTGCGGTTCATCCCACGACGCCATTGCCCCGCTTCCGCCACCGCATACGCGGCGGATCCGGCCAGCACCGGGACGCCGAGCATTCCCGTCCCGACTATTCCGAGCGCGAAGATGAGCGAGGCCGCTTGCCCCGCCACCGGCTCAAGGGCCCAGGCCGCGTCCGCTGCAGAGTCGATCGTTGTCATGCCTGTCTGATGCAGCGTCGCGCCGGTAGTGAGGATGATGAAATACATGATGAGGTTCGAGATCAGCATCCCTGCCCCAACGTCCCGACCGGCAGATCGAAGCTCTCGCTCCAGCGCTCGCCGCGGCCGCCCCGGCTCAGCCGCCTCCGCGTGCTGCTCGACGTTCTGCGCCGCCTGCCAGAAGAACAGGTACGGCGAGATCGTGGTGCCCATGATGGCGACAAACGTGAGCAGGTACTCGCGGCTCATCTGGAACTGGGGACGGAACGTGCCCCTCGCGACCGCCGCCCAGTCCGGGTCGGCGAGAAACGCGGCGATGACGTACGAGAAAAGCACCAGCGTCAGCCATTTGAGGACGCTCGTCATCAAGCGGTACGAGGAAAAAACAAGAAACGCGATGATGATCGCCGCGAACAATGGGACCCAGAGAATGGTCTTGTAACCCGTCACGAGTCCCGCAGCCGCCCCCATTCCCCCAAGGTCGGCCGCGATGTTCACGATATTGCCGAACAGGAGGAGCGAGCACGCGGTCCACAGCAGGTACTTGGAGTAATGCTCTCTCACCACTGCGGCGAGGCCTTGATTGGACACCAGCCCGATGCGCGCGCACATCAACTGCACGGCGGTCATCAGCGGAAGCGTGATGAGACTCGTCCACAGCAGGCCATACCCGAAAGCAGCACCGGCCTGCGAGTAGGTCGCTATGCCCGACGGATCGTCGTCCGCGGCGCCGGTGA
>JBKJKB010000025.1:0-2645 GCA_046597675.1 Gemmatimonadaceae bacterium | reverse complement strand
CGGGCAGCAGCCGTTTGGCGGAGGCCGCGCGTCGGGCACCAACGACAAGGCGGGCTCGATGCTCAACCTCGTCCGCTGGGTCAGCGCGCGATCGGTAAAAGAAACGCTCTCACCGCCGCACGACTACACCTATCCGTTCATGGAGGAGGAGTGACCTGCTGAGCGCCCGGGGACTCCTCCCTAGAACCGCGCTTCCAGGTACATATAGCCCCGGAGCCCGCGCGAAGGTCTGATCCCCTTTGCGATGTCGAAGCGGACGAGACCGTCGAGAAACGACGCGCCAACTCCCACACCGCTGATCGGTGTTCCCGGCGAACTGAAATCCGCGCGATCTCCGGCCCACCCGAAATCGGCGAATACGACGGGCCGCGCCAGCACGAACGAAGATCCGATCTCGCCGCGCGCAAGCCAGTAGGTATCCCCTGCCCGCGTCGCGGTCGACTGGCCGCGGACCGTATGGGCCCCGCCCAGGAACCACCAGCGCTGCACCGGAAGCGTACCGCCTGAAGCGCCGCCACCGAGCGTCAAAGCGGCGGCCGCTCTGGACCCGAGTCCGTGGGAAACCGTGATGTCAGCTGCCGCTCGCGAATAGTCGAACGATCCCGCCGCCGCCTCGACGCGCACGTCCGACAGCAACCGCCACCCATGAGGATCGAGACCGCGCGAACCCATACGCCGCAGCGATGCGCCGCCGATCGTCCCGTTCTCGGCGTCGATATTGTCACCGAACCTTCGGCCATTGAGCGCGCGAGCCAGCGAGAACGACACATCCGTGACAGCATCCGAATGGTGCTCCACGAACAGGCGCGAAATGATGCCGCCGGCAGCGTCGGTCGGAGCCCGCGTCAGCTCGGCCCCCCAGGTGCGGTAGTAGAAACCCTCGTCGCGTCCGAGTAGGAGCGCCGATACCGAATTGCCGAATCCGAGTGGGTCGCCCCAGTCGTTCGACGCCGCGAGTCGTCTGTAAACGCCGGCGCCGATGTCAGTCCTGCCGTTGCTTCGCGTCAGCGCCAGCTCTGCATTGGGTTGCAGATCCGCCAGTCCCAGTCGCACGGCGGCATGTGCCGTGTATCCGCTGCCCAGCGATTGCCTCGCGGCAATCCCCGTCGAGAGGCCCTCGACCCTGTTGTATCTCGTCATGGGGAGGCCGTACGTCAGGACCACCGGAGCGCGAATGAATCCGGCCTGTGCCGCGAGCCCGAGCGCGCGCTCCTTCAGCTCCTCGAGCTCCGACGACGAGAATATTTCTTCTCCCGGATCGTAAGGCGATTCAGGGAGGTCGCCCGACCGGGAAAGGGCGAGCGAATCGCACGGAATCCGCACCGATACCGCGAGCGTATTCTCGAACCGCGACACAACCCGCTCCCGGCTGCCGCCGGCCTCGCAGGGCGCGGTCCTGGCAGCCCGTCGCGCGCTCACCGCCGCCGTGTCGGATGTCGAAGTGTCCGAAACCGCGATCACGACAGGCGCAAAATCGTTGCTGCCATTCACCTGATCGTACGTGAAACTCTGCTCGAGCTTGAAGGGCACCCGCATTATCCCCGCGCGCGCGGCGCCGTCGAGTGTCTGCAACCGCGGCAGCCAGAACCGTCCTTCGTGCAGGCCGTACTCGATCGCCACGACCGACACGTTGGCGGTCACCGGCTTCAACGCCGAGCAGACCACGCGCGGCGCGTCGCACCCTTTGCCGCCGTCCTCCCCCTCTATCTTCCAGATGTCCATCGGCTCGGACATGCGGTACACGGCGCGAACCAGGCGGCCCGTGGCATCGTCGAACCAGAGCGACGCCACGCTCACGCGCCAATCCGGCCTCCGCGGCCGCACGCGCAGCTCACGCACGCTGATGCGCGTCTCTCCGCCGATGCGGAAGGACAGAGAATCGCCGCTCTCGTACGTGTAGTACGCCTCGGACCCGCGAGCGAGCGGATTCACGATGTCGCTGTCGATGATGTCCATTCTCGCCATCGCGCTGCCCCATAGCGGCTCCCGTCCGGGGAAATACGGAATCGACGGCACGCTCCCGAGCTCAACGTCGATTCCTCCTCCGCCAAGCATCGGTGCGGTCGTTCGCTCGCCCAGCACTTCGACTCTCGCTCCCCGGTCGCGTCGCCATTGAACGCGCACGACGCGCTCGTATCGCGCCAGGAGCCGCTCCCGCCCGAGGCGGGTCAACGACATCCCTACGCTCGCCCGCTCCCTGGCTTTCGCATCGTATCCCATGAGCGCTGAGTCGTCGGCGACTCGCGCGGCTCGCGCTCTCAGCAGCGTCGTCTGCGCGCGGGGATCGGTGAACGCCGTTCGCATGTGCTCCGCGGTGGCCGGAATCACTCGCGCGCGACGCCGAGCCGCGCGCACCGAATCCCTTCCCGCGCGGCCGGCTTCGCGCACTCTCGCGACGCTGTCCGCTTTCTGCCGCGCGCGTGCCGCCGCGGCGGAGTCCTGCTTGGAGCGCCCACCGATGCTCACGGTCACGCCCTGGCTCATCGCCAACACGGCCGCGACTACGACGGCTGAAACGATCATCTACGTCTCGAGGGAATACCCACGGATACGCCGAGCTGCCATATCACGAAGTCAGTCTTGGTTCGCGCCGGATTCAGGGTGATGGATCCGTCGGGATTGTCTTCGATCCCGCCTTCCGGCAG
>JBKJKB010000306.1:0-3187 GCA_046597675.1 Gemmatimonadaceae bacterium | reverse complement strand
TCGCGAACCTTGTTGCGCTGCAGATGCCCGATCAGATGCCAGCGAACCGCGACGTCGATCTCCACCATTTTCGCGATCGCTTCCTGCACCCGGTTCTCACCGACGTCGCTGATCCCCTCCCGAACGGCGGCGGAAACTGCTTCCGGCCCGTGCGTTTTGGTGACCGCGACGATCCGCACATCCTGCTTTCGGCCTCCGCGACCTCTCGCCTCGTCGATCCGCTGCCGGATCTCCGCAACTCTTCCGGCCAGCAGCTCGAACCCTGACTCGGCACCTTGGCCGACCGCGGGCGGGCCGCCAGTGATGGCCTTGATGGAGCCGGAAAGTGGCATAGCCTATCAAGTTAAGTGGTCCTGAGCCGCCCGTACAGTTGATTTTTTCGACAGTCCTGGCGTTTGCTGTGGAAAACGAGCCGCCACCTTGACTGGCACAGCCGGATATGTAATCTTTCATCCGGATATACGGATGCTCTCAGACTTCGCCATTCTCGACCGCATGACGGCACTGGCCGACTCCACCCGGAGCCGGCTGTTGCTCATCCTCGAACGGCATGAGTGCACCGTGACCGAGCTGTGCGCCGTCATGCAGCTCCCACAGTCCACCGTCAGCCGGCATCTCAAGGTTCTGGCCGACGAAGGGCTGGTCAGCTCCCGCCAGGAGGGCACCAGCCGGTACTACCGGATGTCGCGGGACCGGGTGGATCCCGGCGCCCAGCGGCTCTGGCGCATCGTGCGCGAGCAGATCTCCGAGACCGCGGCCGCCGATCAGGATGCGCACCGACTGGAGTCGGTGCTGCTTCGCCGGCGTGAGCGCAGTCATGAATTCTTTTCCGGCGCCGCCGCGGAGTGGGACCGGCTGCGCAGCGAGCTGTTCGGGCGGCGCTCCGATCTCGTGGGTCTGATGGGCCTGGTCGACGACCGGTGGACCGTCGGTGATCTGGGCTGCGGCACCGGTCAGCTGACCGAAGCGATCGCGCCGTTCGTCGAGCGCGTCGTTGCGATCGATTCATCGGAAGCGATGCTCGGGTCCGCGAAGAAGCGCCTGGCCGGGGCGCGCAACGTGCATCTCCGGCGCGGCGAACTGGAGAACCTTCCGGTAGCCGACGATTCGCTGGACGCGGCGCTGCTCTTTCTGGTGCTGCATTACCTGCCCGAGCCAGCGCTTGCGATCGCGGAAGCCGCGCGCGCCGTACGGCCGGGCGGGCGGATTCTCGTCGTGGACATGATGCCGCACGACCACGCGGAATACCGTCAGACGATGGGGCACGTGTGGCAGGGCTTCGGCGAAGAGGGGGTGACCGAATGGTTCACCGCCGAGCAGCTGGAGGGCGCGCGCTATCACGCTTTACCAGCGGACGCCGAAGCGAAGGGCCCCGCGCTGTTCTCCGCTTCCGCCCGCGTTCCGGAAGCAGCACCACTCGCGGGCTACGCGGCCCGCATGAGCGTCACCGCGGCGGACGGCGATGACGCGATACCGTTTGTGAAAACCGCATGAGTACGCAATTCAACACACTCTACCAGGAAAGTTTACCGTGACCGCAACTGCCGAACCTACGACCTCCGTGGATTACAAAGTCCGCGACCTCTCCCTCGCCGAATTCGGCCGCAAGGAGATCCGTCTCGCCGAGCAGGAGATGCCCGGCCTGATGTCTATCCGCGATGAATTCGCCGCCGCGCAGCCGCTCGCCGGCGCGCGCATCATGGGCTCGCTGCACATGACAGTGCAGACCGCCGTGTTGATCGAAACGCTCGACGCCCTCGGCGCTGATGTGCGCTGGGTGTCATGCAACATTTTCTCGACGCAGGATCATGCGGCCGCGGCAGTCGCCGTGGGGCCGAACGGCACGCCTGACGACCCGCAGGGAATTCCGGTGTTCGCCTGGAAGGGCGAGACGCTCGAGGAGTACTGGTGGTGCACCGATCAGGCGCTGATGTGGCCTGACGGCGGCGGCCCCAACCTGCTGCTGGATGACGGCGGCGACGCCACGCTGCTCGTGCACAAAGGCAACGAGTTCGAGCTCGCCGGTCGCGTGCCCGAGTTCGATCCGGTCAACGATCCCGAAGAGTACGGCGTCATCCTGGATCTCATTCGCGATCAGATCGCGAAGAATCCCGGGCGTTGGACGCGCACTGCCGCGGCGATCCGCGGCGTTTCAGAGGAGACGACCACGGGCGTGCACCGGCTGTACCAGATGATGGAAGCCGGGACGCTACTCTTCCCCGCTATCAACGTCAACGACTCCGTGACCAAGAGCAAGTTCGACAACATCTACGGCTGCCGTCACTCCGTAATCGACGGGCTCAACCGCGCCAGCGACGTCATGATCAGCGGCAAGGTCGCGGTCGTGTTCGGCTACGGCGAAGTCGGCAAGGGCTGCGCGCAGGCGCTGCGCGGCCAGGGCGCGCGCGTAGTGATCACCGAGATCGATCCGATCTGCGCGCTGCAGGCGGCGATGGAGGGCTACCAGGTCACCACGCTCGAGGACGTGCTCGGCACGGCGGACATTTTCATCACCGCGACCGGGAACAAGGACGTCATCACGGTCAAGCACATGTCGCAGATGAAGGACAAGGCGATCGTGGCCAACATCGGCCACTTCGACAACGAGATCGACATGGCCGGCCTCAAGAACTTCAAGGGAATCAAGCGCATCAACATCAAGCCGCAGTACGACGAGTGGGTGTTCCCGGACGGTCACAGCGTCATGATTCTCGCCGAGGGGCGGCTCATGAATCTGGGCTGCGCTACGGGACATCCGAGCTTCGTGATGTCGGCCAGCTTCACCAACCAGGTGATGGCGCAGATGGAGCTGCACGAGAGCGCCGAGAAGTACGAGAAGAAAGTGTACACGCTGCCGAAGGCGCTGGACGAGAAAGTGGCGCGGCTGCACCTCGACAAGCTCGGCGTAAAGCTTACGCAGATGACGGACGCGCAGGCGGCGTACCTCGGAGTGCCTATGAACGGTCCGTACAAGCCGGATCACTACAGGTACTAGTGCTTAAGCATTGGTAATCAGCGAGTAGCCGCCACCTATTACGAGAAAGACCCGCCGACCGGCGGGGCTTTTTTGTCGCCTCAAGATCGTCAGGACCGCGCGAAGGCCGCTAGAGCCGCAGCTTCCACCTCGTCCACACCGCCACCGTGGAGCAGCGGTCGTACGTCTGAAACTCACCGGGGGTGAAGTTCC
>JBKJKB010000175.1:0-3826 GCA_046597675.1 Gemmatimonadaceae bacterium | reverse complement strand
GCTCCATATGCTCGGCCTCGGCGGAAGCATCGGTACACCAGAGGGAGGCATCACCGCGTCGGTGCTCGTGGTGACGAGCTTCGATGATCTCGCGGACAAGGCCGATCAGGCACGCGGAAAGATCGTGTTGTTCGACGTACCATTCACCAACTACGGCGCGACCGTGCAGTACAGGAGTCGCGGCGCGATCGAGGCGGCGAAGTTTGGAGCGGTTGCCGCGCTGATCCGCTCCGTAGCGAGCAACTCGATGCAGAACCCGCACACGGGCGCCATGCGGTATGACAGTACCGTCTCGCAGATCCCTGCCGCCGCGCTGAGCGTGGAGGACGCAGCGATGCTGCACCGCATGTATGACCGTGGCGACCCGGTGGTGGTGAATCTGCGGATGGAAGCGAAGACGTGGCCCGACGCGAGGTCGCGCAACGTCATCGCGGAGCTCGTCGGAAGCGAGAAGCCGGAAGAGATCGTCGTACTCGGCGGACACATCGATTCATGGGACGTCGGCCAGGGCGCGATGGACGACGCGGGCGGGAGCGTGGCGGCGTGGGAAGCCGTGCGTCTGCTCAAGCAGCTCGGCCTCCGTCCGCGGCGGACTTTGCGCGTCGTGCTGTGGACCAACGAGGAGAATGGATTACGCGGCGCCAACGCGTACAGGGATTCGCACGCGGCCGAGATGTCTAACCACGTGCTGGCGATGGAATCCGACGGCGGAGTTTTCGCTCCAAAGGGGTTCAGCTTCGATGGATCCAGCGAGGCCTTGCCTGCCGTCGCCGCAATCGTGTCGCTGCTTCAGCCACTTGGCGCGAACGAGGTTGCGCCCGGAGGAGCTGGTGCGGACGTGGGTCCGCTCACCGCGCTCGGCGTGCCGGGGCTTGGGCTCCAGGTTGACGGCACGCGATATTTCTGGTACCACCACTCCGCGGCCGACACGATGGACAAGCTTGACCCGCGCGAAATGGCACAGTGCGTAGCGGCAATGGCGGTGATGGCGTACGTGATCGCGGACATGCCGGAAACACTCCCGCGCCGGGCGCCGCGCTAGAGACTCACTGCTTTCTCCATCAGCGATGGCAACTCAGGCGAGAGTTCGCGCGCTAGAAATCCGGCGCGCTCGTTACGGGCGCGCCCTCGTCTTCCAGCGGTGCCACGAAATTGAACTCCGTCAGCTCAAGCTTGCCGTGCTTGATTCGACTGGTGTCGTTGTCGTACCGCGTCACCGAGCAGTTTGCGACTTCTCTTTCACGGTCGATCGCAAGGATCTGCTCCTCGTCCACGATGATGGGAACGGACGGGTCTACCGGCTTGATCTTCCCGTACTGAACGATCAGCTCGGCGGTTCGCAGGGCTCTCTTATACGGCGAGCTCAGAACGACGTTGGGCCGCGCGTCCTCCGGCATGCGGGCGAACCACTTGCCGAGCGCAACCGCCTGAAGCTCGCCCAACGGAGAAAGGGGAACATCGACGTCGCGGACATCGATGTCGATGATCTCGAGGCCCGTGGCGTCGGCCGCCTCCCGGGCGACATTACCTGCGGACTCGCCGTGGCGCACGAGCCAGAGCGTCGCGGGCCAGATCGTGGGATGGTTCACAAGTGGATCTGAGGCAGGGATTGTACCGCGCGAGTTGTCTGAGCCGTTACCCGGACACCGTGCTGAATTTCAGAACGACGCCCGCGGTACGCGTCGATCTCCGCGAGCCGATAGGGCAGGAGAGCATCCGAGCAGTGACGGGGGTCGGGCTGCCCGGCGCGTTCGCGGTGCTTACAGCCCAGAATCCGCGCGGCGAGAACACGGACGACTCCGTAAACGAGCAGCTGGCCAGACAGCTCGACGAAACGCTCGTTTCGACCGGCGTCGCTTTTTTGCATGTCGATGCATGCTCGCCGGATGGGGCGCATTGCGAAGACAGCGTAGCAGTGGCCATGGGCCGGGAGGCCGCGACGCGGCTGGCGCGAGAGCTCGAGCAGGTCGCGATCTTCTGGTTTGACGGAGAGAAATTCTGGATCGTCGGAGCGCTCGTCGGAGGGGACCCGGTGATGTTGCCGAGGCCGGTCTAGAACGAAAAGAAGGCCCGCGGCGTCGCCGCGGGCCTTCTTCGATGCAGGGCTGGTGATCAGAGCAGCGGCTTGTACCGAAACGACGTCACCCCTGTTGCCTTGCCGAGCACCGTAAACTCACCCGTGGCTTTCGCCGCCACCGGGCCTACCTGTGCCTGCTCAGTCGCCAGAACATTGCCCGATCGGTCGAGCATCTCGACGATGATCGCGTACGTCCGGGGCGACGTGCCCAGGTTCTCGATCGTTCCGCGGACGCGCGCTTCCGCTTCCATCGGAGAAAATTCCGTGAACGTCACCTTCATGGGCATCGCGGTCGCCATCCGGTCGTACTTGGTGGACGAATCCGTGTACGCGCGGCGCATCGCCGCGTTCGAGGCACGCTCCGCCATTCCGGCGTACGCGTAGGCGTGAAACACCCAGGTCTCCGGATTGTTGGGATCCAGCGCCGCAAGGCGCTGAGCAATGGGAAGCAGTCCGGCGAAATCATTCAGCTTGACGAGCGTTACGGCCTGGTTGCGAAGCGCATCCCGCTGGTACGGGTTCGTCGATAGAACCGCGTTGTACAGCGCGGCGGCCTCGACAGGAGTTCCGAATCTCGTCGCGAGAATTCCACTCGTCAGCAGCGCTCGCTCACCGTACCCGGCTGGGTTCGACGACACGCCGCGGTATAGGGTCCGGATCGACGCCGTGTCGCGGACCTCGGCGAAAACGTCGCCCATCTTCTGTAAGGCATCGGCTCGCGACAGGTCGGATTCGGCCAGCATCGCGTACTGCTTGAAATGCTCGGCGGCCTCGCGCGCGCGAGTGGCGCGCTCCGACGCGGGCACACCGGCAAGGGATGCCGCGACCAGCTCGCCCAGCTCGTAGTGGGAGCTGCGCACCACATCACTGTACGACGTGTCGTTCTGCGCCATCTCCAGCGCGCGGGTCAGATGACCGCGCGACTCGGAAAGGTAGCGCGGCTTGTCGGCCGCAGAGGCCGCAGCCAGGCGCTGCCGCGCAGCGCCGCCAAGCACTACATACGCGTACGGCGCCCTGCGGTCGAGGATCAATGCTCTGCGCGCGAGAGCCTCGGCCGTGTCGAGCTTGCCTTCGCTCAGAGCTGCAAGGGCCTTGTTCATCGTTCCAACCCAGGGCGGTCCCTGGCGCCAGGCGTTGACCTGGTCGGCGCATAGGGGAATCAGCGTCTCGACGACGGTAAACACTGAATCCGCCATCACGTACAGATCAGCGGACTGCTCGCGGTCTGTCGCAAAACCAAAGTCCGCGCGCGTGCCATTCACCGGCGCCGAAGACTGCGTGAGCAGGAGCGCGAGCGCCTGCCCGAGCGTAAATGCCTGGCCCGTAACGTTCTTGTCCCGGTCGCGGGCTTCAGGGTCCGTGAGGAGGCGGACCGCCGTTCGCGCATCGGTGGTGGGATCGCCGTTGTTGTTCAGCGTAGCGATACCCTTCTGCACCGCAAAGAAGGCTCGCCCGAGGAACTGTGGGGTGTTCTGGTCGGGGTTGCAGGCATCCTGCGCCCGCGCGGGTGATGCTACGATGGCGGAAGCACACGCCAGGCCAGCCAAGAACTTCACACAGGAATTCATCCAACACTCCAAGTAGATAAAGTTGCCGCCCGGGAGACCAGGTCCATCCATCACCCGGCGGGATTGGTCCTCGTAATATACCATTTACCTTTGACTGTTCCCCTCGCCAGACCATGCAAAAGCTGCGACCATACACACCGGGCCTGCACCGCACCGCCGTGCGACATCTGAGGCGCTCCGA
>JBKJKB010000298.1:0-15092 GCA_046597675.1 Gemmatimonadaceae bacterium | reverse complement strand
CGCATTCGTCCGCGAAAGCGCTCGCGAACGTTCCGCGGAACGTGCCCGACTCGATTCTCCGCCGGCTGCCATCGAATGGCGGCGTGGTGATGGTGACCTTCGTGCCAGGATTCATATCGCAGGAGCTGGTGGATCACTCCGCAGCGAGGCGCCGGTTCGGCAGCGACACGGCGACGGCCGAGTTTCGGGCGTGGCGCACGGCGAATCCGCGGCCGGGGGCCACCCTCGCGCAGGTGGCGGATCACATCGAGCATATCAGGCGTGTAGCCGGAATCGATCACGTGGGCATAGGCGGCGACTTCGACGGGATCAGCGAGGTCATCACCGGACTGGAGGACGTATCGAAGTATCCCTACCTCTTCGCTGAGCTAGCCCGACGGGGATGGAGCGATGCCGACCTCCGGAAGCTGGCGGGGGAAAACGTGCTGCGCGTGATGGAAACCGCCGAAAATGTAGGGATGCAGGCACGGTCGAAGAGACCGGCCTCCACGAAGACGATCGCGGATTTCTGACATGCTCGCAGGACGGCGAACGTTCCGCAACGGCATCGCGCTCACAGCCCTGTCCGTGGTGGCGTTGCTCGCGCTTGCCTGCGGCGGACCGGAGCTACCGGTGACCTGGGTCGCATCCATAGATGGTCGGGACACCGTCCTGCCGGGCTCAGTGGTGCGCATCAGAGTCGACGCGAGATCCGCCCGCGGTTGGTATTTCTATTCGGTAACACAAACCGCGGGCGGGCCTGTGGCAGCGAGGATCTGGCTGGCTGACAGCACGACGTTCAGGCCGGCGGGAGCGGTAAGCGGATCGGAACCGACCCGGTCCTTCGACGAAACCTTCGGGATCAACGTCGAGAAATACCCCGGGGCGGCATCGTTCACGCTGCCGGTCCGCGTGCCCCGGGAGACAAGCAGGGGGGCGAAGGAGATTCGCGTCAACGCGCTGTATCAGGCCTGCAACGATACCGTGTGCCTTTCGCCTACTACGGTGACGATGACGGTGCCGGTCACGATCGAATCGCGCTGACCGCCCCCTTGCCGTAACTCCGCCGGCCGAGGCGAGGGACTCAGGCCAACCGGTGCCGGATCATGGAATCGAGCCGGGGCGGATCGATAGGAAACGTGAACGACTGGGAATGCGAAGGCGCCGCCACTTTCCTGACGTATTCCGGCTCCCGCGACGCGCTGAACATGATCAGCTGCGCACCGACCTCGTTGGCCGCTTTCACCAGGTCGCCCGTGCAGTCCCGGTGATCGCAGTCCACGATCACCACGTTCGGGCGGATCCGGCGCATGGCGTCCTGTGAGCTCTCCTTCGGTGCGGCGAAGGGCACGGAGTGGCCAGTGGTTTCGACGAGCAGCCCGAGTAGAGCCGAGATAAGCTCTTCACGCGCGAGTATGAGAACGGAGAGCGAGTCCGACATCGACACCTGATGGGAGGTCAAGCGGGGGAATTCAGCGAAGATCGCAATAGGCGGGCCGCGGGGTCCTAGGATTCCAAGCTTGCGCAATGAGTTTCGCTCGGTAGGTTGCCTACCTTGGTGCTGCAAACAAATGGCCACGCCCACCGTTCGCCCCCTTTTCTTTGAATTTTTTCGCCAATTTTTCGGATGAAGCGGCAGGCAAGGGCGGACCGGCCTCGGGAGGACTTTCCGGCGCAACGGTCGCCAAGCTTCGAGCCGTCCTCACGGATCACATGGGGCATCCCGACATAGCCGATCCGGAGCTCGCACGGGTTCTTCGACAGATCGTGACCGAGGCGCGGAACCGGCACATCAGAGCCGAGCAGCTGGTCGTGATATTGAAGCACGTTTGGGATTCCCTGCCGGACGCTCGCTATGCCATCGATCGGGAAGCGCAGGCGCGGGTGAGGCAGCGGCTGATCACGCTTTGCATCAAGGCGTACTACGGCGGTTAGCGGGACGACCGTGCGCTAGAATAGGAAGAGGTTCCTGGTTCATGGTTTGCTGGGCTCGTGACACTGGAGCCGCGAAAACCATCAACCAAAGACCAGAAACAGCGGCTTCTTCCTTCGAGGTCTAGTTCTGCCCCCAGTACTCCCTCCAAAACTCCGACGACGTCTCCTGGCGGAGCTGGTTGACCGTTTCCGCGGTCACCGAGCCGAGGAGCTGGTCGGTCCGATTCGAGGGGAAGTGCTGGGCGCGGACCGGCTGGCCGAGCGCGCACGGCATGTCGCCCGCGCGCAGCGACTTGCGCCGCCACAGCAGCAGCGTGGTCCCGAGCCCCTGCTCCAACGGCTCGACAGCACGCGGGAGATTCTTGCGCGAGTGTACTCGGCGCTCAACGACGGCGCCGAACGCGAGGTCGACATCAGCCCGGCCGGCGAATGGTTCCTGGACAACTTCTACATCATCCAGGAGCACATCCGCGAAGTAAGAACCAGCCTCCCTCGCAGCTATTACCAGGAGCTTCCGAAGCTCGCCGGCGGACCATTGGCGGATCATCCGCGAGTGTACGAGGTCGCCACCGAGCTGATCGCCCACACCGAAGGTCACCTCGACCTCGAGAACATCACCCTGTTCGTGCGCGAGTATCAGCGCGTCGCGCGGCTGAGGCTTGGCGAGCTGTGGGCGATACCGGCGATGCTGCGCCTCGGTCTCGTGGAGAACATCAGACGGATGGCACTGCGGCTGGAAGCGCGGCTGCAGGAAGTCGCCGTGGCGGATCTCTGGGCGATTCGCCTCCACACCGCGAACCAGCAATCGGATCAGGCGCTGTCGACGGCGCTGCGGGAATTCGTGGACCATCACCCGAAGCTGACGCCGACGTTCGTCGCGCGGTTCCTTCAGCAGCTGCGGGGATACCAGTCGAACTTCACTCCGCTCGTCTGGCTCGAGCAATGGATTGCGGAAGACGGTCCGACGACGGAAGAAGCGGTCACGAGATCGAATCGCCGCGTGGCGCTGACGCAGATCACAGTCGTGAACTGCATCATGAGCCTGCGCACGATCGGACGCCTCGACTGGAAGGCGTTCGTCGAGTCGCAGAGCGCAGTCGAGCATGTACTGCGCGAAGATCCGAGCGGCGACTACGCGCAGATGGCGTTCGGATCACGCGATCACTACCGGCACATAGTCGAAGGAGTTGCCAAGCGGTCGGAACAGTCCGAGGAGGACGTTGCGCGTCTGGCCATAGACATGGCCGGGGAGGGCGAGGGACGCGAGAGTCACGTCGGATTCTACCTGGTGGGAGAGGGACGGCAGCGGCTGGAGGAGCGAACCGGCTACACGCCGTCCTGGCGCGAAGGTCTGCATCGATTGGTGCTTCGACACCCGAACGCGACGTACTTCGGCGGAATGCTGGCCGCGACGCTCGCATTCCTGGCGCTGCTGTGGAGGGTGACCGACCCGCTGAGCACCGGGCAGCAAGCATTGCTGATCCTGCTGGCAGCGATACCAGTGAACGAGGTCGCGATAAATCTCGTCAACCAGCTCGTGACTTATCTCCTCCCGCCCCGGACGATCCCGCGTCTGGATTACCGGGAAACCGGCATTCCGGAGGAATGCCGCTCGGTCGTCGTAGTACCGACCCTCTTCGGAAACGTCGCGGCGGTGCGCGAGGCGCTCGAGCACGTGGAGGTTCAGTTCCTGGCGAACCGCGACCCGCTGCTCCACTTCGCGATACTGAGTGATTTCACGGACGCGGCCACGCAGCACCGTGATGGTGACGATGAAATAGCCGGCGCGGCGATTGCCGGCATCGAGGCCCTGAACGTCAAGTACGCTACGGTCGGCCGCAGCGGCGACGCGTTCTATCTGTTCCATCGCCAGCGGTTGTGGAATCCGAAGCAGAACGTGTGGATGGGCTGGGAGCGAAAGCGGGGGAAGCTCTCGCAGTTCAACAAGTTTCTGCGCGGTGGAGAGCAGGACGCTTTCTCGACCGTGATAGGCGACACCGCGCCCCTCCAGAATGCACGGTACGTAATCACGCTGGACAGCGACACCGTGCTCCCGCGGGACGCGGCGCAGCTCCTCGTGGGCACGATGGCACATCCGTTGAACCGGCCCGTATACGACCGGCGGTTTGGCCGGGTCGTCAACGGCTACGGAATCATGCAGCCCCGTATCGGGGTCTCGTTGACGAGCGCGCATCGCTCACGGTTCGCGGCGATTCATTCCGGGCATCCGGGCGTGGATCCGTACACCGTCGCGGTATCGGACGTGTACCAGGATCTATACGCGGAGGGCAGTTTCGCCGGGAAGGGGATCTACGATCTCGATGCGTTCGAGCGCGCCACGGAGGGACGCTTCCCCGAGAACCGGTTGTTGAGTCACGATCTCATCGAAGGCACGTACAGCCGCGCGGCGCTCGTCACCGACATTCAGCTGTACGACGACTACCCGACGCGGTACCTCGCGTTCACGCGTCGCAAGCACCGGTGGATCAGGGGTGACTGGCAGATTTCGGGATGGCTGCGCGACACGGTGCCAGGGCCGAACGGCCCGATGCGCAACCGTCTCTCCACGATCTCGCGCTGGAAGATCTTCGACAATCTGAGACGCAGCGTAGTGGAGCTGGCGCAGCTCGCGATGCTCGCCGGCGGCTGGCTCTGGCTCGACATCAACGCTGTGCTCTGGACTGCCGTCACCGTTGCGACGATCGCCATGCCGTGGATCATCTCGATCCTGCTCGCGGCTGTCCGCCCGCCATCGGATCAGTCGTGGACGGCGTACTACGCGGCGATATGGCGTGACTGGACGGTAAGCGTTCAACAGATCGTGCTCGCGGTGGTCTTTCTGCCGCACCAGGCCGTGATCTCCGCCGATGCGATAGTCAGAACGCTAGTGCGCCTCGCCGTCACCAAGACCAATCTCCTGGAGTGGCAGACCGCTTCCCAGGTAGAGCGAACTATGGGTGGCGGCCAGCGGGAAGTCTGGCGGAAGATGTGGGCGGTGCCGGCAATGAGCCTGACTTTCGCCGCGGCGCTCGTTATCGCGCCATCCCTGTTCCTTCCCGGCGTCGGCGGTGTGCACGCCATTGGCTCACTCATCGACATTCCAACTTTCATCGTGGCACTGACGACGCTCGGACTGTGGACGATCTCTCCCGCGATCGCCAGCGCTCTGAGCGCGCCCGCGATTCCGCGCGAAGTGCACCTGACGGAAGGAGAGCGCCAGGCGGCGTTCAGGTACGCGCGACTGCACTGGCACTTCTTCGAGCGGTTCGTTTCCGAGGAAACGCACGGGCTGGCGCCCGACAACTTCCAGGAAGAGCCGAGCCCGGTTGTCGCGATGCGAACATCGCCGACGAACATCGGATTGCAGCTGCTGAGCACAGTCTCGGCGATGGACCTCGGATTCATCGATCGTGACGAGATGCTGGACCAGGTCGAGCGCGTGTTTCGCGCGATGGAGAGAATGCACCGCTTTCGCGGTCATTTCTTCAACTGGTACGAGCTTGCCGAGCTGCGGGTGCTCGAGCCCGCGTACATCTCGACCGTGGACAGCGGCAACTTCGCCGGCCACCTGATCGCGCTGAAGCAGGCCTGTCTCGCGATAGCCGAGAAAGGGAAGCCGTCGCCCGATCAGGAGAAACGCCTGCTCGCGATCGCCAACCGCGCGAACGATTACGCGCTGGAGATGGACTTTACCTTCCTGTTCGACGAAAAGCGGAAGCTCTTCTCCATCGGGTACAGGCACAGCAACGACTCGCTCGACAACTCGTTCTACGATCTCCTCGCATCCGAGGCGAGACTCGCGTCGTTCGTCGCGATAGCCAAGAATGACGTGGACCCAGAGCACTGGTTCCGCCTGGGACGCTCGCTGTCGGCATCGGCGGGGACCCAGACGCTGCTGTCGTGGAGCGGGAGCATGTTCGAATACCTGATGCCGGTACTCGTGATGCAGTCGTTCCCGTTCACGCTGCTGGACCAGACGTACCGCGGGGCCGTCAGACGTCACATCGCGTACGGTGGTGAGCGCGGCGTGCCGTGGGGCATGTCGGAGTCGGGATACAACGCGCGTGACCGCAACCAGACTTACCAGTATCGCGGGTTCGGAGTTCCGGAGCTCGCGCTGAAGCGCGGACTCCGCAACGATCTCGTGGTGGCTCCATACGCGACGATGCTCGCCATGCTCGTCGAGCCGCACCAGGCCATCCGGAATCTCTCGACGCTCGAGGCCGAGGGCGCGCTCGGCCCGTATGGATTTCGCGAGGCCATCGATTACACGCGACCGTCGGTTGGATCGAAGCGGTCCGTCGTCGGGGCGTACTTCGCGCACCACGTGGGTATGAGCGTGGTTGCGCTGACCAACGCGCTCAAGCGGCAGGTGTGGCAGCGCCGCTTCCACGCGGACCCGCTGGTGCGCTCCGCCGAGCTCATGCTCCACGAAAGGATTCCCCGCAGGCTGACTGTGCAGAATCCTCCGAGCGACGATTCTGTTGCCCTGCGGGCGCCGCGCGAGACGGAGAAGCCGGCGGCCCGTGAGATAGACACGCCGAATACATCGCAGCCGCGTATCGCGATCCTGGGCAATCCTCCGTACACGATCCTCGTGACGAATTCCGGCGGCGGGTACAGTCGCTATGGAAACGCGGCGGTCACGCGGTGGCGCGCCGACGGCACGCGTGATTCCTACGGTCAGTGGTGTTACCTGAAGGACATGGCGACCGGCCGCGTCTGGTCGACGTCGTATCAGCCGAGCTGCGTGGCGCCGTCCAGCTACAGCGTCGTGTTCTCCGCAGACCGCGTTTCATTCCTGCGCCGCGACGACGACATCGAGACGCACACGGAGATCGCCGTGGTCTCCGAAGATGCGGCGGAAGTGCGGAGGGTCACGGTCATCAACAGGTCGGCTGTGGCGAAGGAGATAGAGCTGACGAGCTACGGCGAGATCGTCCTGGCACCGCAGGCCACCGACCGCGCACACCCCGCGTTCGGGAATCTGTTCGTGGAGACGGAGTGGCTGGGCAAGAACACTGCGATTCTGGCCAGTCGCCGGCCGCGCTCGAACGAGGAGCAGGCAATATGGTGCGCGCATGTCGTAGCCGTCGGCCCCGAGGCGGTTGGCGAAGTCACGTACGAGACTGATCGCGGCCGGTTCATAGGAAGAGGCAGATCCCGGCGTTTTCCGGCCGCGATGGAGGCGGGCGGAGAGCTGACCGGAACAGTGGGAGCGGTGCTGGATCCGATCTTCGCGCTGCGCGTGCGGGTGCGGATCCCGGCGGGCCGGTCGGCGCGAGTGTCGTTCACCACGCTCGCGGCGGAAGACCGGCAGCGCGTCGTGCAGCTCGCGGATCTGTATCACGATCCATACAGCGCGCGCCGGGCGCTGGATCTGTCGTGGGCCCAGGCGCAGGCGGAACTGCGCGACCTTGGAATCGGACCGGCCGACGCCGCGCTGTATCAGCAGCTTGCGGGGCACCTTCTTTTCCCGCATCCCGCCCTGCGCGTCTCCGACCAGGTTCCGCGTGCCGTCTCGTATCCGCAGGAGACGCTCTGGCCGCAGGGCATCTCGGGCGACTGGCCGATTCTGCTCGCGACCATCGACACCTTGGCGGGGATGCCCAGCGTGCGACAGCTGTTGCACGCGCATCAATACTGGCGGCTGAAGGGAGTCACGTCGGACCTCGTAATCGTCAACGACATTCCGTCGAGCTACCTGCAGCACCTGCAGGAAGAGCTCATGACGACGGCGATGGCGTCGAGCGAGGCCGCGCTGCTCGACCGTCCGGGCGGAGTGTTCATCCGGCGCGCCGATCTGCTGAAGCCCGATGAGCTAACGCTGCTCCGCAGTCTCGCGCGGATCCACGTCGAGTGCGACGGACTCGGCCTCGGGAATTTTCTCGAGTTCACGGACGTGGAGCCGGAGTATCCGGCTCCACTTGCTTCATCCACGCCGCGTCGCGCAGTCATCGGCAGCCCCCCGCCGAAGTCGGAGCGGGCGATCGCCGACGGCACCGGACTGACGTTGTTCAACGGTCTGGGAGGGTTCGGAGCGGACGGCGCGTACGAGATACGACTCGCGGGCGAGCAGCTCCCGCCGGCCCCGTGGGCGAACGTCGTAGCGAACGAAGCGGGCGGGTTCTGCGTGAGCGAAGCCGGGTCGGGCTTCACCTGGGCGGGAAACAGCTACTTCTACCGGCTCACTCCGTGGCACAACGATCCCGTCCGGGATCCGTCGACCGATTGCATCTACCTGCGCGACGAAGAAACGGGAGAGGTCTGGTGTCCGACACCGTCTCCGATACGCGATGCGTCACCGTACACGGTTCGTCACGGCGCGGGGTGGTCGCTTTTCGAGCACGAGCACAACGGGATCAGCACGACACTGCGAATCGGGCTGGCGCCGTCCGAAGCGGTGAGGATCAGCACTCTGGTGGTGCGCAACAGCCGCGATACCGCGAGGCGATTGAGTCTGACCCAGTACTCGGAGTGGGTGCTCGGTGCGACGCGTGATCAGGCACAGCATCACGTAATCACCAAATTCGACGAGTCGGCGCAGGCTGTGTTCGCGCACAACTCCTACGACTCATATTTCTCCCGGTACGTGGCGTTCGCGGCGATGAGCGAGACGCTCACTGCGTTCACGTCGGACCGCCGGGAATTTCTGGGGAGGAATGGAAGCACCAGCAATCCGCGCGCTCTCGAGCGCGCCGGACTTACGCGCCGGACCGGGCCGTCGGTGGATCCGTGCGCGGCACTACAGACGGAATTTACGCTGCAGCCGGGAGAGTCACGCGAAGTGGTGTTTCTGCTTGGCGCGGCCGTGGGAGAGGCAGGCGCGCGCGAGGCCGTGGGACGTTATCGCGGCACAGCGGCCGCGACGTCAGCGATCGACACGACCAACGACGCTTGGAAGAGCCGGCTATCCGTGGTGACGGTGAAGACTCCCGACGCCGGATTCGACCTTCTGTTCAACCACTGGCTTCTGTATCAGGCGCTGTCGTGCCGCATGCTCGGCCGCTCCGCCGTGTACCAGTCCAGCGGCGCGTATGGATTCCGCGATCAATTGCAGGACTCCACGGCGCTGTTGTATGCCGAGCCTGCGATGGCGCGCGAGCAGATCGTGCGGGCCGCGGGCAGGCAGTTCGTCGAAGGCGACGTGCAGCACTGGTGGCATCCGCAGACGGGACGCGGTGTACGAACGCGGTTCTCGGACGATCTGGTGTGGCTGCCGTACGTGGTGGATCGGTATATCACGGTCACCGGCGACGAGAGCGTCCTCGACGACGAGGCGCCATTTCTGTCGATGCGTGAGCTCAATCCGGACGAGGACGAGGTTTACGATCTTCCGGAGACGACGGAAGAGCAGGCGCCCGTGTACGAGCACTGCCTGCGCGCCCTGAAGCGCGCGTGCACCAGCGGCTCGCACGGTCTCCCGCTCATCGGCAGCGGCGACTGGAACGACGGCATGAATCGCGTCGGCATCGAGGGTCGAGGCGAAAGCGTATGGCTCGCGTGGTTCCTGATCGCGACGCTGCGGCCGTTTGCCGGAATCTGCGAGCGCCGCGGCGACGACAAGACCGCGGCCGCGCTGCGGGCAACCGCCGACGCGTACGTCGAAGCAGTCGAGCGTCACGCCTGGGACGGGGAGTGGTACAGGCGCGCTTACTTCGACGACGGGTCGCCGCTGGGGTCGAAGGACAGCGACGAGGCCAAGATCGATTCGATCGCGCAGAGCTGGAGCGTAATCTCAGGGGCGGCGAAGCCCGAGCGCGCGAAAATGGCGATGCAATCGCTGTACGACCATCTCGTCGACAAGGAGGCGGGGCTCGTCCTGCTGCTCAAGCCGCCGTTCGACAAGACGACGCACAACCCTGGATACATTCGCGGCTACGTCCCCGGTGTTCGCGAGAACGGCGCGCAGTATACTCACGCGGCGCTATGGGCCGTGCTGGCGACGGCGCTGCAGGGCGACGGAGACCGGGCGTACGAGCTGTATCAGATGATCAATCCGATCATGCACGCGCGCAACGCCGATGAAATCGACCGGTACAAGGTCGAACCCTACGTAGTCGCCGCGGACGTGTATACCGCGGAAGCTCACCGCGGCCGCGGAGGATGGACGTGGTACACGGGTTCCGCCGGCTGGATGTACCGCGTCGCCCTCGAGGCAATTCTCGGGTTCACGAAGCAGGGGGACACGCTGCGCATGGACCCGCGCGTTCCGGCCGAGTGGGAGAAGTTCTCGATCACTTACAGGTATGGCGCCAGCACGTATGAGATCGACGTCGCGAGAGATCGCGACGGGGAGGGTGCCGCTGTCTCAGTCGACGGAGCTGTCGCGAAGGACGGGGTGATTCAGCTGAGCGATGATGGGGCGACGCACAGCGTGCAAGTCAGTCTCTCGCGGCTTCCCCCGTCACAGGCTCGAGCGGAGTGATAGCCGGACCATTGAGAACCTTGCCGTACGGGTCGAACCGCGACCCGTGGCAGGGGCAGTCCCACGTCTTCTCGGTCGAGTTCCAGTCGACGATGCAGTAGAGGTGCGTGCATACCGCCGAGCACATGTGCACCTCTCCGGCGTCGTCGCGGTAAACCGCGACTTTCTTGCCGCCGGACCGCAGCACGGCGCCCGAGCCCGGGCCCACCGATTCGACCTTGTCCACGTCGCCAGCGGTGAACCAGTCCTTGTACTGAACCATTACGTTCGCGTTTTCCTTCGCGAACGTCGGTGTGGTCCGCAGCGTGATGCGTGACGGATCGTACAGCTTCGTCCAGGGGTTCTTTCGGTGCATTATCAGATCGGTTAGCAGAATCCCCGCGACGGCGCCGTGCGTGATGCCGTTGCCCGAATCGCCGGTTGCCACGTAGATGTTCCGATCGGTCCCCGGGTTCTTTCCGATGAACCCCATGTAGTCCACCGGCTCCACGATCTGCCCGGACCAGCGGTAGGCGATGTGGGCCGCCATGGGGAAGCGCTTACTGACCCACTCCTCGAGGCGGCGGAACCGTTCGGGCGCGTCGTCGTCCTGGCCCGTCTTGTGGTCCTCGCCTCCGACGATGAGGATGTCGCTCGCGTCCGCGCCGGCCGCAGGGTCGGCGCGATGGATTCGGAGATAGTGATATGGATGGGGCGTGTCCCAGAGGAGAACGGCGGGAACCGATCCGCGGGGGACCTCGACTCCGATCACATAAGTCCTGTACGCCGCCTGCTTGGTGTGAATGATGATCCAGTCGTTGACCGGTGTGTTGGTCGCGACCACGACGCTGTCGGCGGAGATCACGTGACCGCTGCTCGTCCTAACCGAAGCCGGCTCGCCGTCCTCGATTCGATCAGCGTGCGTTCCGCAGTAGATCTGGCCACCATCGCGGACGATCGCGCGCGCCAGACCTGCCAGGAACTTGAGCGAGTGAAACTGCGCCTGACGGGGGAAGCGTAGCGCCGGTCCCGTGTCCCAGAAGTCGATAGGGGCGCGATCCACCAGCTCCACGTCGATCAATCCGGCGTCGTACGCCGCACGGCGCTCACTCTCGAGATCCGCCTTCTTGTCGTCACCGCCGAGGACGAGGTAGCCATCCACTCTCTCGAAGTCGCAGTCGATGTCTTCCATCCCCACAATGGCTTCGATGCGGTTGATCGCGGCGGTGTGGCTCTCCGCGGCGTAGCGCGCGCCGTCGGCGCCGTGGACTTTCTCGACTACGCGGTAGTGGTCATCCAGCGCCGCGGTGATGTGCGCGGTGGTCCGGCCGGTCTCTCCGCCGCCGATCTGACCGTCATCGATGACGATGACGGTCCTCCCGGCACGCGTGAGCAGATACGCGGTCATCATGCCGGCCATGCCCGCGCCCACCACGCATACGGAAGTGCGCGCGTCGGAAGCCAGCGGAGGAAACTGCGGCACTTCCGCGGTATCCATCCAGACGGAAACGGTGGAGCCTGAGGAGGAGTTCATTTGGTGGCTAGTCATAGGCATTGGCTGTGCCAAGGCAGGGGCTATATCTCCCGGAGCACCGCGCGCACGGGCGCAGCATCCATCCCCATCAGCTTGAGCGGAAAAGCGAGCAGCTCGTAATCCCCAGCGGGGACGCGCCGCAGATCGAGGTTCTCGAGAAGACAAGCGTTCCCGGAAAAAAGCATGTGGTGGACGGGAAGGTTCTTGCTCTCCCTGGCGTCTACCGAAGGGCAATCGACGCCAAGCAGGCGCAGGCCGTGACCGAGCAATGCACGCGCACATTTTTCTGAGAGTGTCGGCCATTCCTCCGGAAACCGGCCGCCGGCAATCGTTTGCCCGGTCTTGAGCAGCATGCGCTGCGCCCGGCCGATTCGCTCCGTCAAATCATCCGGGATGCGGGCGGCGAGCATCTCCAGCGTGATCTCGCCCGCGGATTCAGAGACGTCGACCACGATCGCGCGGCCGATAAAAGCATCGAGCGGCAGCTCGTGCGAGCCCGGCCATCCGTCGTGAACGTGCAGTGGCGCGTCGGCGTGCGTTCCCACGTGCGGGCTGGACGTCATCATGGAAACGTTGACGCTGTCGCCCGAGGAGATGGTGGTACTCCAGTCGAACGAGAACGCGGTATCACCGGGCCACTCCGGCGTGTCCCGGTTTACGGTGACGCTTATGTCATAGAGCCGCAGCTCCCGCGTCACGCGCTTCGGCGGGAGAGATCTCTGGCCGCGGCTACGATCTTGTCCACCGTCAGCCCGAGCTCTTCATATAGTCGCGTGTAAGGTGCCGATGCGCCGAAGCGCTCGAGACCGAGCACCACGCCGTTGTCTCCGACCCACCGGTACCACGACATCGGATGCGCGGCTTCTACGGCGATTCGTGGAACGCCGTCGGGGAACACGCTGGCGCGATAACTCGAGTCTTCCGCGGCGAACAGCTCGTGACTGGGCATGCTCACCGCTCGTGCGCGGACGCCCTCGGCCTCGAGCCTGGCTTGTGCTTCGATGACCAGCGCGACCTCCGAGCCGCTCGCTACGAGCACTACCTGAGGCGCTCCGCCGGAAGATTCCTTCAGTACGTACGCTCCGTGTGACAGCAGCCGCGCGTCCGCATACTTGTCGCGATCGATAAAGCCGAGCTTCTGCCGCGTGAGTACCAGTGCAACGGGACCCGACCTGTGCTTGATCGCGGCGCGCCATGCTTCGGCGGTCTCGCTCGCATCGGCGGGGCGGATGAGCGTGAAATTCGGAATCGCGCGCAGCGTAGAGAGCTGCTCGATGGGCTGGTGCGTCGGGCCGTCCTCGCCGAGCCCGATGGAATCGTGCGTGAAGACGTAGATGGTGGGCTGCTCCATGATCGCCGCGAGCCGCAGGGCCGGCCGCATGTAGTCGGAGAAGATCAGGAAGGTGGCGCCGTAGGGCCGGACTCCGCCGTGCAGCGCCATGCCGTTCATGACGGCACCCATGCCGTGCTCGCGAATCCCGAAATGGAAGTTGCGGCCGCCTGGATTGGTCGCCGAGATGCTGCTTTCCTTCTTGATGATGGTGTTGGTGGAGCTCGCGAGATCAGCCGATCCGCCGATCAACTCCGGAATCTTTTCGGCGATGGCGTTGAGCACGACACCCGACGCCGCGCGACTCGCCACGTTCCCGTCCTTCGCCGTAAATACCGGAATCGCTTCCTCCCAATTCGCCGGCAGCTCGCCAGCGAGACGGCGGTCGAGCTCGGCGGACTCCCCCGCGTGGGCTTTGGCGAAGGCCATTCGCCGGTGATCCCATCCCGCGCGGAGCGCCGTTCCGCGCGCGCCGGCTTTACGCCAGTGCGCGAGCGCGTCCGGATCCACATGAAACGGCTCGAGTGACGGGTAGCCCAGACTCTGTTTGGTCAGTTCGATTTCCTTTTCACCCAGCGGCGATCCGTGCGCATCCGCCGTGTCATGCTTGTTTGGGCTGCCGTACCCGATGTGCGTCCGGCAGATGATCAGCGAGGGTCGTTGCGTCTCCGCTTTCGCCTCTTCGATCGCGTTGTCCAGCGCGTTCAGGTCGTTGACGTCCGCGACGCGCTGCACGTGCCAACCGTAGGAATCGAAGCGATGAAAGGCGTCGTCGCTATAGGTGAGATCCGTGCTGCCTTCGATGGTGATGTGGTTGTCGTCGTAGAAGCCGATCAGCTTCCCCAGTCGCAGGTGACCCGCGTACGATGCGGCCTCGTGCGAGATCCCCTCCATCAGGTCACCGTCGCTGGCGATAAAGTAGGTGTAGTGATCGATGATCCCGTGTTCATCGCGGTTGAACGTGGCCGCAAGATGCGATTCCGCGATGGCCATTCCGACGGCGTTGCCGAAGCCCTGTCCCAGCGGACCGGTGGTCGTCTCCACGCCGGGCGTATAGCCCAGCTCCGGATGCCCCGGGGTCGCGCTCTCCCACTGGCGGAACTGCTTGATGTCGTCGAGCGAGACAGCGTATCCCGTGAGATACAGCACGCTGTACAGCAGCATCGACGCGTGCCCTGCCGACAACACGAACCGGTCCCGGTCCGGCCAGCCCGGATCGCGCGGATCGTACCGCATGTGGCGAGTCCACAACGCGTACGCGAGCGGCGCGAGCGCCATCGGCGTGCCTGGGTGGCCCGAATCAGCTTTCTGGACCGCGTCCATGGAGAGTACGCGAACAGCGTTGATCGCCAGCTGCTCGAGCTCGGTGGACGTCGACGTGTGTGGTGGCGCGGTGTCTGTCATCGGGGGATAGGACTTCGAATGAACGCGGCTATCGCTTAACGATTCGAGCGAGCCAATCTCTGCAGTCAAAGATGTCTGATTGGACGAGCCCGTGGGATGCCTGTTGCTGCTTCAATTCGACGGACGCGCCCGCGCCACAAAAGATCTCCGCCAGTCGCGTGACGTGTGAGGCCGGGACGATGGGATCCATGACTCCGGAGGAGATAAAAACCGCCGAGCCGGACAGCTCCGGCAGCGGGGACGGCTCCAGGACAACCATCGCACGGAAGAAGGCGCCGGCGTGGATGCGATCGGGGTGGAGAAGCATCGTCGCCGCCGCGATGTTGGCGCCGTTGGAGTAACCGACAGCGATGACCTGTGCGCCCGCGAGTTGGTATTTCTCGACGGCACACTCGATAAAAGCGGCGAGTTCGCCGGCGCGGAACCGCACATCCTCAAGGTCGAAGACCCCCTCGGCGAGACGGCGGAAGAATCGCGGCGCGCCGTTCTCGAGAACTTTTCCG
>JBKJKB010000085.1:0-3907 GCA_046597675.1 Gemmatimonadaceae bacterium | reverse complement strand
ACAATGGTGCCGCTACGGGGGCTGTCACCGGCACCGCATTCCAGCTGGGAGCGGTTAGCGCAACGCAATTCGCGTATGCCGCGCTCCACGTGTTCAGCGGGTCAGGCGATCTCATCGTCAAGGTCCAGAGCTCGGCCGACCAGGCGTTCACGACTCCGAACGATCGCATCACGTTTTCAACGGTGGCAAGCGCCACAGCAGTGGCGAGCGAGTGGGGCACTCGCGCCGCCGGCGTAATCAACGACACATGGTGGCGGATAACCGCCACCAACCCGGCAACACGTGACTTCCTGGTCGCGGTCGGAATCCAGTAGTCCCTACACCTTTTTAGGAGAACCGCAACATGGCTTCGCTCGCATTTACCGACGCATTCGTCTCGATCAACGGCAAGGATCTCTCCGCCTTCGTGACGAGCGCCACCATCAATTACTCGGCCGAGATGCTCGACGAGACGACGATGGGCGCCACGACCCGCACGAACAAGGGCGGGCTTAAGAACTGGTCGATCGACGTCGAGTTCAAGCAGGACTTCGCCGCGACGCCGGCGCCGGACATCGACCTGTTCTCTCTCGTGGGCACGACGTTCACCGTGATCGTGCGGCCCGTCAAGGCGACGGTCGTCAGCGCCACTAACCCGAACTACACCGGGACGGGCATCCTCGAATCGTACAACCCGCTCGGGCAAGGCGTCGGCGAGCTCGCAATGGCGCCGATCACGATCCAGTCCGCGGGCGCGTTGTCCCGCGCGACGGCTTAGCCCGTGACTCTCAGCGCGCAGGAGTTCAGGGAGCGGGCGGCGAAGAAAAGAAAAACCACGACCGCAGAGATCCCGGACGTGGGCTCCGTCCTGCTCCGCGCCGTGTCCGCCGGCGATGCGGTGAAGTTCCAGGCCGAGATCAAGGCGCACAAGGCCCTCGGCAAAGATCCCGAGGAGCTCGCGTTCTCGCTGATCGCGAGGTCGTGGATCGACGAGAACGGCGAGCTGTGGATGCCGGAAGAGGAAGGTATCGAGCTCGCGAAGTCGCTCGATCCCGACGTGTACAACGCTTTGGCTACCGCGGTCCTCAAGCTCAACGGGCTGAGTGCGGACGCGGTCGAGGAAGCGGGAAAAAACTTCGAGGCGAGCCGGACCGGATCTGCGCCTACCGGCTCGCAGGAGAACTCGGGTACGCCAACGTAGACGCAATGCTCGAGGAGATGGACGCCGGCCAGCTAGCAGAGTGGAAGGCGTTCTGGAACATCCAGGAGGAAGCGCACAAACGGGCAGGGCTCGCGGCGCGCGCTGCGTCGGCGGTTCGAAATCATCGGAGAGGAGGTCGGTAGGTGGCACTAGCGGCGCTAATTGTGAGGATCGGGGCGGACGTCACCGGCCTGAACAAAGGTCTCACCGACGCTGACCGCGAAGTGCAGCGCGTCGGGAAGAAGCTGACGAAGCTGGGCTCGTCGCTCACCAAGGGGCTGACGACGCCGATCGTCGGCGCCGGTGTTGCGTTCGGCGCCGCGGCGGTCAACGTCGGACGGTTCGCTGATTCGCTGCTCGACCTAGTCGACCAGACCGGTCTTTCGTCAGGCGTGCTGCAGGAGTTCCGTCACGTCGCCGCGATGGCCGGAGTCGAATCGGACACCCTGGCCATCGCGGCGATCAAGCTGACGACCGCCATGAGCTCGGGCGACGAGCAGAGCAAACAACTCTCCGACGCGCTCGCGCGGCTCGGACTCTCCGCCACCGATTCTGCGGGCAATCTCGTGTCGATGGACACGCTGTTGCCCTCGATCGTTGGGAAGCTGCAGGGCGTCACCGACACGACGATGCGGAACACATTGGCCGCCGACATATTCGGCAAGTCGTGGGCGGAGATGGCACCGATCCTCGCTCTCTCCGCCGACGAAATGGGTCGTGCTAGGCAGGAGGCGCACGACCTCGGGATGGTGCTGTCGGAAGAAGCGCTGGCCGAGGCAGACGAATTCCGCCGCGGACTAGATAAGCTCACGGGCTCGATGGGAGGGGTCGTGCGCGAGATCGGCATGGCAGCCATGCCGGTGATGCAGTCCCTCGTGGGGATCCTCCAGGGGGGCGTAGTGCCGGTAGTTCGCAGCGTGGTTGGCTGGTTCGCCGACCTATCTCCGGCGGTCAAGATCACCATCGGGGTAATTGCCGGGCTCGCCGCAGCCGCGGGGCCGCTGATCTTGGTGTTCGGTACGATCATGAAGTTCCTGCCGCTGCTCAAGGTCGGCTTCGCGATTCTCACTGGGCCCATCGGACTGACCATCGCGGCGGTCGCAGCGTTGACGGCCGCCGGCATCCAGCTGGTCCGCCACTGGGATTGGGTGAAGTTCCGCTTCACGCTCGTCTGGGCCGCGATAAAGGATGCGGTGTTCAGTGGCGTCGAGGCAGTGCTCGGCGCGCTCGTGAAGATGGTTGGCTGGATCCCAGTGGTTGGCGACAAGGTCAGGGCGCTCCAGTCCGACTTTCAGCGCTTCGCTGAAGATTCGCTCGCCAAGAGCGGGCGAGCGATGGCGGAGTTCGAAGCCGCGTCGACGCCCGTCGTCGCTGTCCTGGCGGCGGTTCAGACGGGAGCAAATGGCGCTGCCACAGGAGTAACCGTGCTGAACGCGGCCATGAAAGAGGCAACGGCGGAGGCGAAGAAACTTGCCGCCACGATGGAGAGCATTGGAACGCAGACAATGGGCAAGATGCCGAGCGTCGACATTGCCGCTTTCCTCGAGCGCCAGCGGAACAAAGGTATCAATCCGATACAGGCAGGCGCGGCCGATGCCGTGAACAGCCGTGCGCTCGTGCAAAACCTTTCCAACCAGGTAAAGACGCAGATCGGCGCCGGCGCCGATCGCTCCCTCTTCGACAGGATGAAAGGGATGTTCGCCGGCTCGAAGTTCGGCGCGAACGACAGCCTTGGTACGAAGGTCGGGCAAGTGCTGCAGGCCGGCGGCGGCGGCGGCGAAATGGGGCAGATGGTGCAGGCATTCGCGGCCTTCGGGCCGCTCGCCAGCATCCTGCCGGTTATCACCGGCGCGCTGGAAACTATCGGGCCTGTGTTCACGGCGCTTCTGGAGCCGTTAAAGGAGATCGGCAGGATCGTTGGCCAAATCCTCGGGCCGCCGCTCAAGCTGGTCGCAGATCTCCTGGCCGTGGCGCTCGCCCCCGCGCTCAAGTTTTTGAGTGCGGTGGCTCGCGTCGTTACGGTGGCGATCAGCTACTTCGCTGAGGCACTCGGGAGCATCATCAAGTTCATCGGGAAGTTGATCGATTCGCTTCCGTTCGTGTCCGCCAAGGGGATCATCCGCCAGGGGCAGGCAATGATCGACGCCGCGAAGGCCGCGCGCCGGAACACGGATGCGACAGAAAAGGCAACGGACGCGATCGAGAAATTCGCCGGCGCGCTCTCGAACATCCCGCGCGTCCTAAACGTCAACGCGCTCCAGCACATGGTAACTGGAGCTGGCGGCGGTGGCGGGGCCGGATCCGGCGGCGGCTCGCGGCGAGTTCCGCCGGAGCGCCCGCTCTACAACAACTACGGGAACGTGTATATCACCGTCCCCGGCTCGGGCGACCCGGAGAGGACCGCGGCGGCAGTCGGAAGCGTGGTCGAGCGCAAGCTGCTGCGAGGGGGAACGTCCCGGATTTCCCTGACGTCGCTGGCGACGGCGTAGAGATGGCCGTGTATATGGCCGCGTAGATGCGTACCATCGGCGCCGGCAACGCAGCTCAGCCGACGGGCGCGCGCACCGACTTCACCGACGCGGTCAAGATCGAGGTCGCGAATTCCTCGGACGTGCTCACGAACCTTTCGGCGTCGGCCGTCTCCCTCGAGTACGACGAGGGCACAGACGAGATAGTCGCGGCCGCGACCATCGTGTTCCGCCGGCTGGAAGGTGCGAGCTCGCTGGC
>JBKJKB010000279.1:0-2613 GCA_046597675.1 Gemmatimonadaceae bacterium | reverse complement strand
GTGAACGGACGATCCGACGCCCAGACGACATCCGGCTGTTAACCGGAGGGTTGCTGGCCGGTCCCACTGTCGTTTCTATGCTGCGCGAAGGGGCGGCCCCTCGCCACGCCGGGCGTGCCACACCGCGAGTACCCTGACTTCGGCACCGAGCGGAACGTAGTACACGTGATAGCGAGCGCCTTTGAGCAAGATTCGGCGCGTGTCCGGTACTGGCGAGTGCCGATAGATGCGTGCCGATTCCTTCGCCACCAGTCATCAATGGCCAGAATCTGTGCGTCCGCTTCTGGGACGGTTCTTACCGCCAGAGTCACTGGCGTCTGCGAAGTTCGTCGAGGATGGCCGATGCAGGATTCGTGCGCCCGGCCTCGGCTGATTGCCAAGCGGCAGACAACGCTGTGTGTAGGGCCTGTCGCTCGCTGTCCGTCAGGTCATCACCTTCATCGTCAGCCACGAGGTTGACGATGGTTCCTTCCGGCAGCGTCGTCGGTTCGTCGAGGACGAGCCGCCCTTGCTCAACACGGGCGCGTAGACCGCTCATTCGCCTACTCTACGGCTTTTTGAGTCCGATGGGCGTATACTTTCGCCCGCGGGGACGCGATGTCCTGCTGCCCTCATCTGCGAAGGAGAGACCCATGGGTTCGAAACGACCAGATCGACGCGGATTCCTCAAGAGCGGCGCCGCATTGGCCGGCGGTTTCACCTTCGGAGCCGCCGCACCCGCGATCGGCCAGGAACACCACTCCCCACAGATGATCAAGGAGGGCAAGGATCAGATCGCCTACGGCGACCGCTCCAGTCATGTCACCTCCGTACGCATCGCCCACGGCGGCAGGCCCTCGCCCGATAACTGGGGGCTCACGTTTCATGTGGCGGCGCCGCTTCAGGATTCGGTCGGGGTGATCACGCCATCCTCGCTCCACTACATGGGGACGACTCGTGGCGCATTCCTCCCGGACATCGATCCGCAGCAGCACCGTCTCATGATTCACGGCCTGGTCGACCGCCCGCTGACGTTCACTGTGGAGGACTTGAAGCGCTTCCCGTCGGTGACGCGCTTGCATTTCATCGAGTGCGCGGGGAACCGATCGTCGCGCCGGGCAAAGACCGTTCAAGAAACGCACGGCATGACGAGTTGCGCCGAATGGACCGGCGTGCTCCTTTCGACGCTGCTCAAAGAGTGCGGGCTGAAAGGCGGGGCCACCTGGTTCGTCGCCGAAGGGTCGGAGGAAGTGAAGGGAGCGTCGAGCATGCCGATCGCCAAGGCGATGGACGACTGCCTCGTCGCCTACGGCATGAACGGCGAGGCCGTGCGCCCGCAGAACGGGTTTCCCGTGCGGCTGATGGTGCCAGGCTTCGAAGGAATCTTTCACACCAAGTGGCTGCGGCGCATCAAGGTCGTGGACCGCTACTACATGAACTACAACGACTTAGGTCATCTCGATCGGGATCCGAAGGTCGCGGCGTTGGACTATCAGATCGGGCCCAAGTCCGTCATCACGTTCCCTTCCGCGGGACAACTGCTGCCCGGCAAAGGCTTCTACGAGATCAGCGGCCTGGCCTGGTCCGGTGGCGGCGCGATCAAGTTGGTGGAGGTCTCCACCGATGGTGGCAAACGTTGGACCAAAGCCGAGATCAAAGGAACCGCGCAGCGCATGGCGCACGCGCGGTTTGGCTACATGTGGAATTGGGACGGACAAGATACCGAGCTGCAGTCGCGCTGCACGGACGAACTCGGTCAGGTTCAACCGTCGCGGGCACAGATCGCGAAGTACTGGAACAAGCCATTCGACGCGACGTTCAGCGTGCCTGGTCTCGACAACAGCATTCAGCCGTGGCGGATCGCCAGTGATGGGAGCGTCACCAATGGCTTTACTTAAGGTTCTCGCGTTGGCGTTGCCTGCGTTGCTGATTGGCGGCGCCACCGTGCTGGCGCAGTCGGCGACCCGACTTCGCGCGGACGCTTCGTCGGGGCAAGCGTACGGCGTGGGACGCACGCCGACCACGGAGGAGATCCGCGCCTGGGATATCTCCATCGGTCCGACGGGAGAGGAACTGCCCCAGGGGCGAGGAACTGTCAGGGAGGGCGCACAGCTTTATCGCGCGAAGGGCTGCGCGGGATGCCATGGGGCGTCAGCCATCGACGGCAAGGCTCCCATTCTGAAAAGCAAAGCTGCCCCGAATGCTGACATCTGGGCACGCGGACGAATACTGCCGCTTCGTGCGCCGTTCGCGACGACGGTCTGGGATTACATCAATCGGGCGATGCCTCTCAACCGAGAGGGAACGTTAACCGCCGATGAGGTCTACGCACTGACGGCGTACATGCTCTTCATCAACGATGTCATCCGGGAGGACGAAGTCCTCGATGCCAAGAGTCTGCCGATGGTGAAGATGCCAATCGGCAGTGATTACGCGTCCCTCCCTGAGTGGAAGCCCAGGACGCCAAGGCTGAAAGGTTACCCCCACTAGGACCCCTAACCGGCAGGAAACAACAACGCCCTTGCCCACTCGTTCTTCGCTGACAGGTGATAGACCAGCGCGCGCGATAGCTCGGGCACCCACGCGGCGGCCGGGATGAAGCCGGTAAACATCAAGCCGTGCTCCTCGTCCACG
>JBKJKB010000263.1:0-3060 GCA_046597675.1 Gemmatimonadaceae bacterium | reverse complement strand
GAATCGGGCGTCCACTCTCCTGGTGTTCTGGCGCGCCTCGGCGGATTCGGTCGCGGAGCACGCGACGGCGGCCGATCTCGATTACCTGCAAGGCGTCGGAAATGATCAGATCGGATTCTCCCGGCGCATCGGCGTGGTTGAACAAGAGTACATCCTTGGTAACTACCGGGAGTACGGCGGGCCCGAACCGCCGCCGATCGACCACGACGGGATCGAAGACGCCTTCGACGGGAAGGTCTCTGTGACCTACTACTACCACAACGGAGAATGGCTCGCGCTCACGGGCGCGGACTAGTCAGCCACGGGATCAAGCCCCGGCGGTCACATCACTGCACCTCGAAGACAAAGCGATCCGCGTCAGTGGCAGTCCGTGTTCCCGATATCACGCCGTCCACGCTCAGGAGCAATGTGTTACGGCCGATTTTGAGGGGCGGGACGAGGGGGAAGACCGCTGCCATATCACCGCGCGAGTTCATCCTGAAGGACGCGGTAACGTTTTTCCCGTTCAGCGCCGCCTGAAAAGTCGCGCGGTCAACCTGCTCGCCGGCTCTCGAAAATCGTACCTGGACCGTTACTGGTCCGCGCGGCAGCGCGGATCCGCTGGCAAAGTTCACGAGTCCGAGGAATCCATCTACGCCCGGACGGCGGTTTCCCCAGTCGGCCACAGTGTTGCAATTACCCGGGCCGATCACCGTTCCTTTCACCGCGTCGTCGCGCCATTGCGGTACCTGGACCCAGGAAGTGGTGTCGTCGGGAGGCTGGTGTCCGTCGCGCGCGTATCCGGTGATGTAATAGGTGAGTGTACCGGAGCTTGCACATGGCGTTCGCACACTGAACCCCGCCAGCGCTTGCCCCGGGCGAATTTCGCTAAGAAAACTTGGTAAATCCGTTTCGTAAACCTCTGTCCACGTGGGATCGACTGCACCGTCAGCAAACCAGCTCACGTGAGGATCGCCCTGGAAAATCGCGTCCCAATTGATAGGAGATCCCACGCTCGGCGCCTCGAGCGGCAGCTCCAGGAAAAACGAATTGATGCTCTGTTCGGCGCCGCTCTGATTCGCTATCGCGTACGCATACACGAAATCGCCGGTCACGGTGTCGAGGGCAACGGTCGTGGAAAGAACCGGCGCGACCTTGTTATGCCAAACATACCAATTTGGGGTGGTCTGACCATCCGCCGTCCATGGTATCGTCAGGAGAGCACTCGTGGCTAGCCAAAGTAAGTTCCTCATTGGGCGGCCTTAGTTGTACGGTGAGCCAGATGCGCGCGCATGCAGATGATCGGGGTGTACGAGTATCGTCACGAACCCACGTTTCACCGTTGCACGGAACGCCGCACGATTCGCCAACGGCGCTCCGCGCTCCGGATTCATATCGACTTCGGTTCCTGTGCGATGTTCCTTGTGCGAGTAATCCCAGCAGACAGAGGGATTCACATCTGAACATCGGACGAAGCCGGTCGGCGTATTTTCCCCGACATCGAACCGCCCTCCAAAAAAGAGCCCGATGTCGTTGATCCGCGCGAGCGCTCGAGTCTGAATGTTGTAAGCCCTGGCCACGGCAGTGATGCGACCTATCATGTCCTGGGTTCCCCAATCATTAAACGCCTCTGGATGGGGATCGGTTCCTCCCTGCCGCAGGTAAAGCGCGGTGTTTTCTGGTAAACGAACCAGTCCGGAGATCCGTGCCGCGTCGGGCTCGAAGGGAAAGAACCAGTTCTCATCCCCATCGTTGGGACCCCCGATCTCGCGCAGCCGGTGCGTGATCCAAACGTCGCCGGCGAACTCCGGGACGAACCACGTGAAATTCCAGTAGGTCGCGAATGACCCGGTGGCCGGAGTCACATAGCCGACTCGCTTGCGCAAGCGCCGCTGCGTCGTATCGCTACCATGCCAGTGACCGCCGGTGCTATCGCGAGCCTGAACCCGGGTCTCCAGTACCACTCCGGCCGGAACGATATACCAGTCGCCGGTCGCATCATCGTAGTTGGCGAACCTAAGGTTTGTATACTCAACGGTGGACTGATGTGAATTCCTTCCGTTTAGCCGGCTCGGGTTCACCAAATACCCGATTTGAGTTTGCGGCGCGTTGTGGCGCGCGTCGATCTCATCGGGACTCGTGACCTCTGTCGCGAGGACAGCCGTGCGAAGGCTTTGGGCGACCGCACGATTGTCGCGACGCTGAAGGAGTTCCCGGCCAGACTCCGTAAGGAAGAGAGCGCGAGTCGCGGGAGCTGCCCCACGGTCGTCCGTGGAAACTCGTGTCCCGGCCATGACCGGCCCGCGGTAACCGGCGCCTTCCAGCATCTCCAGCAGCACTCGATCCTCGGCGTGTACAGGCGCCGGAGCGGTCGTCAATGCCCGGTCGCATCCCGCGGCACCGAGCACCATGGTCACTGAAGCGAAAATTCTGGCAGGTAAGCTCATGTCCACCTCGAAAACTCTGGACGAGCACCTACCGCGGCAGCGCTTCGGCAGCCGGACGATCTCATTTACGAGACTCCTGGCTTTGCGGCCCCGCCTCACGACGGGTGTGCTCTTGTCGACGATCAACTGTTATACCTCGATGACGAGCACCAATCAGATGCGCAACACCAGCCGAGAAGACTAAATTTCGGAATGTCCGCTTTAACCCCTCCCAAGGGCGATCGAGTCCTGTGCGCCATGTCCGGGGGCGTGGATTCGTCGGTCGCGGCCGCGATGCTCGTCGAACAGGGCTACGACGTCATCGGCGCGACCATGAAGCTGTTCTGTCACGGCACCGACGTGCCCGACCGTCCGTGCTGCTCGCTCGATTCAGTCAACGACGCGCGGCGCGTCTGCGAGCAGCTAAGGATTCCGCACTATGTGCTCAACCTCGAGGACCGCTTCGGGGTGGACGTGGTCGACAATTTCGTGGACGAGTACTCGCGCGGTCGCACGCCGATTCCGTGCGTGCGTTGCAACACGTTCACGAAGTTCCGCGATCTCGTGAAGAAGGCCGACGGGATCGCGGAACTTCGAGAACGTGTTGCAACGCACGCACGGAATCGGCGTGCGACCGCGCGAGTACTCGTCCACG
>JBKJKB010000226.1:0-3216 GCA_046597675.1 Gemmatimonadaceae bacterium | reverse complement strand
GGCGGGAGATGTTTCACGCATATTCCGGGTCACCACTCCCTTCTCATGAAACTCTGGCTCGACGCCGACGCTACGCCGCGTGAAGTAAAGGAGATATGCTTTCGAGCGTCGGAGCGGCTGGAGCTCGATACCGTCCTCGTCGCGAATCATCGGATTCCGATTCCGGGAGGAAATCCGAAGCTGTCCACCGTTCGCGTCGACGGCGGACCGGACGTGGCCGATCTCTACATAGCGGAGCATGCAGCTGAGGGCGATGTCGCGGTGACGGCCGACATTCCGTTAGCTGCTCTGCTGGTGCCGAAGGGCGTCGTGGTGATAGATCCTCGCGGCGAGGAGTACACCTCCGAGAGCATCGGGGAGCGGCTGTCCGTGAGAAATTTCATGGAGGGGCTGCGCAGCACTGGCGTCGAGACGGGCGGGCACGGCGTGTTCGGCGCGCGCGAGAAGCAGGCCTTCGCCAACGCTCTGGATCGCGCGCTTACCCGTGCGCGCCGCCGAGCCAGTGTCGATCCACCGACCGCGACGTAATCTCGAAGAGGAAGCTCTCGTGGCCGTCGACGGTGCGCGAGCCAGCCCGTGCTCCACCGATCTTCTCGACCGCGCGCTGCGAGCGGACGTTGTGAGGGCCGATTAGAAAAACCACGCGATCGACGAACTGGAACGCGTGCCTCAGCATGAGTCGCTTCATCTCGCGATTGTGCGGACCGCCCCAGCGCGATCGCGCGAGAAAAGTCCAGCCGATCTCGATCTCGCTGGCCGCCTGGTCGTAACCGTGATATCGGGTAGATCCGATCACGCGCCTGCTTTCGCGGTCGATCACGGCGAAAGCCCCGCCCGACTGCATCGCTCCGTCGAAGTAGCGGCGGAATTTCTCCTCGGTGTACCGGTCGCTCTCGGGGTGCTGCTCCCAGATGAGCGGGTCCGACGCCGCGGCGAACAGCTCCGCGAAATCATCCGTACGCAGCGGTCTCAGCTCGAGGAGAACGCCCTTGAGGATGGGCTGCAGCTCAAAGCGCACGTGCTTCCGGGACTCGTCCGGGTCAGGTCGCCGAGCCGGCGGCGGTTCCGCGACTGACGTTGCGCGCCGCACTCTATCGCATTTCCATGCCGTCCCTAATTCACCAACGCCGCGAGGCCGGCCTCGGCGATCTGCGCATCCTGCTCGGAGGCGACGCCGGACACGCCGATCGCGCCGATGATCCTGCCGTCCATTATGATCGGGATTCCGCCCGCGAGTAGGTTGGCACCGCGCAGGCTGAGCAGCCGGAGGTTGCCGCCCCCCTGGGCGATGAGGTCCTGGAACGCCTTGGTCGGGCGCCGGAAGAGCACCGCCGAGGACGCTTTGTCCTGTGCTACATCGATGCTGCCCAGCTGCGTGCCGTCGAGACGCTGGAGCATGACCAGGTTGCCGCCAGAGTCGAGGATGGCGATCACCACGTTCCAGCTGTTCTTCCTCGCTTCCGCTTCGGCGCCTGCCATCACGTCTTTGGCCTGCTCGAGCGTGATCGGTGGGCCGTACGGGATCTGCGGCGGCGAGGGCGCCACCGGTTGCTGAGCAGTAGCGGGAACAGATGCGAAAACCGACACTATCACGACGACTTCCGATAGCAGCCTTGTCATTCTCATTGGGTTTTTCCTCCTACTGGAAGTGAACGTTGAAGGGATGAGCACCGGCGCAATCCGACCGAACACTTGGCAGCTCCAACGAAACGTTAGCCTACTGGACTAGAAGGGCGAGCTTGTGAGTTGTTTTTCGACGCAAGGCTCTCCCGGTACCTCTCCCCGCCTAGGTTGTAGTCGCCGTTCGCCGCGATCTTCTCCTTCGCGACGATCAAGCCGGATATCGGCTGAAGTTCGTGGGTGGGCTGGCCGGCCGCGTATCGTAACACAGCAATGAAGTGACACGCCGTGCCGGCGAGTACGAACAGGTGCCAAACGAAGTGGGCGTACCGCATCCGGCTGGCCGCATAGAAGCCCACACCGGCCGTGTACGCGACACCGCCTGCCAAGAGCCAAAAGAGACCCCACGCCGGCATCGCGTGCCACAACGGTTTTGCCGCAGCCAGAATCAACCAACCCATGGCGACGTACAGCCCGGTCGAAAGCCGAGGGTGTCGAACTCCGCCGACCGACTTGAGGACGATTCCGGTCACGGCGAGGGCCCAGATGAGCCCAAAAAGCGTCCAACCCCAGGGTCCCCGGAGGACGCCCAGTGTGAACGGCGTGTAGGTCCCGGCGATGAGGAGGTATATCGCTCCGTGGTCGAGGATCTGGAAGACGCGCTTGGCGCGATTCGGGGCCAGCGCGTGGTAGAGCGTCGAGGTGAGGTAGAGGAGTGCCATGGTCGCGCCAAAGACCCCTGCGCCCACGATGGCTGCCGCGCCGTGCTGGACAGCGCCTAGCACGAGCACCGGAAGGGCGATCAGCACGGCGAGGAATCCCGTGCCGTGGCTGATGCTGTTTGCAATTTCCTCCCCGAGCGATTGCGCCCGATGCCGGACTGCCGGTGCTTCGACCAGAAAAGTCTCCTTCGTTCGCGGCCTAACGCGCGGGAGTTAAGCCGCGGCGCACTAGTTAATGAACACAACGAAACTGCCTGGGACCGCCGTCGGCTTCAACTCGCCGTTAGGCAGCAGCTTCGATCAGCCAGGTGGTCGTAGGGACCGCGTGCTGGGAGACGCAGGTTCTGGAACAGAGGAATAGCGCGCAATGACTTGCCATCCCGCTTCCCGACGCATCCAGACATCGGTAATGAAGAGCGTGCCGCGACGCTCTACCCCCCGTACGGTCGCATTTAGCGCTGCGTGGAAGCTCGCGATCGCCACGTCGCCGACGACACGCACCACGAGGCCCGAGATATCGAGGGCGCTCGTACGATAGTATGGCAAGGTTGAGAACCATACATCGCGTGATACGGGCTGTTGTGCGGCGCTCGAGACGATAAGCGTGTATTCGGGAGCGAGCATCGTCTGCAGGCGGGCAGAATCCTGCTCGATCAGTGCGCGCGCCCACTCATGCTCGAGTCGAGTGACCGTCGCGGCGACATTGGCACTGTCGCTCTGGGCGTCCATTGCCTGCGGCGCAGCGAGGAGACAGGCTGCGACAACCAGCGAAGCGCCTTTACTGCAGGAATACATAAACAGTCTCCTCCGTTGGCCTGCCTAACTACTTATTAGACAGTCAGGATATGCTGCGGCGCCGCATGAATTCCTGCAA
>JBKJKB010000072.1:0-3013 GCA_046597675.1 Gemmatimonadaceae bacterium | reverse complement strand
GTTCCGGGCAGCCGTGCGGCATGGGGATCAGCGTTGCTTTGCGAGTACTTGCCGCCGCCGGTCACGACGAGCGTCGCGGCGGCCGCGAGCCAATCGGGATCGCGTACATGCTTCAAGGAAGCTGGACGCAAAGCAACGCTGATCCCCATGCCGCACGGCTGCCCGGAACATCGGGGATTCACACTGGGCCGGCGCTGATGATCTTGAACACACGCGGGATGCTCCAAGGGTATCCGCTCGTACCGACCAACCCGGGGCAACCTTTTATCATGTGGCCTGGAACCCCATATGAGCACCTGATGGTGCCTGTCGCCTCGTCCGGCCGATAGCGATCCCAACTCTTTTGTCGCTGGCGCCGACACTTCCCGCCGCCACAGCGCCAACAACGAACCCCGCCAACGTGTAAAACGTTGCGGGGTTTGTCATTACAAAGTGGGCCTGCGAGGAGTTGAACCTCGGACCTCACGCTTATCAGGCGTGCGCTCTAACCACCTGAGCTACAGGCCCTTACCCGAACGAGTGACGCTCGGGAAGAGCCTCTAAGTTTATCGCAAAACGGCGGTCGAGTCTACCCTGCTCCGTGCCCACAACAGACCGAGAGCCGCGTGGATCGTGATCAACGTCGCGAGAATCAGCATCCCGACTTCGTACTCGCCGCGGGGATTCAGGTTGTACACGATGGCACCGACCGCCGCGATCAGACCCACGTTTCCAGCCAGCAGCTCCGGCAGCATCGCGACCCCTATTGAGCCGGCCCGGCCTGTTCGGCGGGCAGAGCATGAGGCCATTTTGGAGGGCGTTCCCGACTTCCGGCCCGGTCTCTGACCCACACCACTCCATGCGTCCATCACTCGCGATCCAGGTCCTGTTGACGATCGCTTCCCTGCCAACGGCCGCGACTGTCGCCTCTGCCCAGCAGCCGCTGCCCCGCGACTCGGTCTTCCACACCGTGGGGGGCGAGCGTCACGGTGTCAGCTTCTTCCCAAGGGTCCGGCATCCGGGAGTCGAATACATAGCCGGCGATCGCCTCACCTTCGATCGCTACCACACCGTGGACGTCATGTACACGTGGCTGCGCCGCTGGGCCGAGCGATATCCGGGGATCGTGGAGCTGTACGAAGTCGGAAAGAGCTTCGAGGGGCGACCCGTCATTCAGGTCACGCTCACCAACAAGAGCACCGGCAAGGCGACGGACAAGCCGGCCGCGTTCTTCGAGGGCGCGCGCCATAGCGGAGAGATCACGGCGAGCGAGTCAGTGCTCTGGCTGATCCAGCATCTCGTGGAAGGGTACGGCAAGGATCCGCGCATCACGCGCTTGCTCGACAGCAAGGCGATCACGCTGCGGCCGCAGAACAATCCGGACGGCTCCAATCTGTACCTGTACACCGCGCAGTCGAACCGGAGCACCGTCCGCCCGCACGACAGCGACCGTGACGGCCTGTTCGACGAGGATCCGCCGGAGGACCTGGACGGCGACGGAATCATCTACTCGATCCGGTGGCGCGTCACCGCCAAGGACAGCGGCAAAGGCACCTCCACGCTGGACACGCGGGACTCCACCGGGCGCCTGATGCAGGGTGCGCTCGACGGAGAGGGCGACTGGCGCGTTATCTCCGAGGGCGTGGACAACGACGGCGACGGCGAGTTCAACGAGGACGGGATCGGCGGGCTCGACCTCCACCGGAACTACCCCGAGAACTGGCGTCCGGACACCGGGGGCGACAGAACCGGCCGGGGCCACACCCAGTTCGGTGCCGGCGAGTATCCGCTAAGCGAGATCGAGACGCGCACTGTAGTGCTCTGGCTTCTCGCGAACCCCAACGTGTCCGTGGTGAACTCGATGGACACGCAGGTCCCCATGCACCTGCGGCCGCCGTCGACGTCGTACAGCGCCGACCGGATGTACCCGGAAGACCTGCGTTACTACCAGTACTTCGATACACTCGGGATGCGAATCACCGGGTATCCCTGGGCCGGCGACGTGTACGACGTCTACAACACACGGAATCCCATTAACCGGATTACCGGCGACTCGACCCGCCCGTCACCGCTGTTCGGACACGGGCCCGATTTCGGCTACTTCTACTACGGAACGATCTGGTACGGCGACGAGCTGTGGAACGGCGGCCGGATGCAGGACTTCAACGGCGACGGCTATCTCGACGAGATGGACGCGCTCACCTGGGATGACCGCTCGAACGGCGGGCGCGGATTCCGCGAGTGGACGCCGTTCAATCATCCGACGCTCGGCGCCGTCGAGATCGGCGGCTTCAACCCCAAGTTCTTCTCGCAGAACGGGCCGACATCAGAGCTCGAGCGGTTCGCCCGCAACCAGGCGCTGTTCAACCTCGAGATGGCGATGCACCTGCCTCAGCTCGAGCTGGGCGGCGTGAGCGTGACGCGCGCCGGCGCGTATGGCGACACCACGAGCTACGACGTAACGGTGACGTTCCGGAACACGGGTCGGCTGCCCACGGCGCTCAGGCAAGCGCAGCTAGTGAAGATCGTGCAGGAGGACCGGGTCACGCTCGAATTCGATTCGACTCTGATGAAACGGCCGAACCCCAAGGTCACGATCGTGTCCCCAGCCACGCGCGATAAAACGATCCGGACGGGCTGGACCGAGCCGGGCGAGGCAAAGACCGTGACGTTCCGCGTGAATACTGTCGGCATGCGCGGGGCGAAGGGCACCGTCCGCGTGCTCTCGACTCGCGGGGGACTGCTGAAGTCGGAGTTCCTGCTGGGATCGCCCTGATGAGGGCCGGACGCGGGCGTGTGTTCCCGCAGGGCGCGTCTTAGGGCGAAGCTCGTAGCGCCCGAAGGGAATTCACGACCGCGTCCGGCCCACGCGGAGAATCACTCGTCGAACTTGCCCGGCGTCTGCTTGTGGGGCTTCTCGTCCACGTCCACGTCGAACTCATCGTCGAGGTCGATGAGATCGTCGTCTAGGTCATCCTTATCATCCTTGTCATCCTTGTCGTCGTCGTCGTCGTCGTCATCATCATCATCATCG
>JBKJKB010000244.1:0-11152 GCA_046597675.1 Gemmatimonadaceae bacterium | reverse complement strand
GATGCCGATGCCGCCCACGAGCAGAGAGATCGACGTGATCGGAGTTGCCGTGCGTTAACCCTTGCCGGACCGGCTCTATCTATTGAACCTGTGCATGAGGCCCAGGAGCTCGTCATACATCGCTTCGGCTTCCTTTTCGCCCGCCCGGATCGCGGAAGCCGCGCAGTGCTTCAAATGATTGCGCATCAGCTCGCGCCCCACTCCGCGGAGTGCCTCGTTTACGGAAGAGATCTGCGCCATGATGTCGGCGCAGTAGCGGTCTTCCTCGATCATCTTGTGCAGTCCGCGCACCTGACCCTCGATTCTGCGAAGACGCTTGAGGTTTCTGATCTTGGCGTCGGCATCCACCGCCACGGCTTTCCGGCCGGTCCCCGCGCGGTCGTCCATTCCGCAGCCGCATGCCACTTCGGACTCGGCAACGCGGCGAGTTTTTTTCGTGGGAGTCATACCGTCACCCCGCCGCGTGGAAGCCGCGCAAGCGAAGGCTGTTCGTAACCACGCTCACGGAGCTGAACGCCATCGCGAGACTCGCGAGAATCGGGCTGAGCAGCAGTCCGAGGACCGGGTACAGCGCGCCCGCCGCTATCGGAATTCCGATGACGTTGTATATGAACGCCCAGAACAAGTTCTGCTTCATCGTGCGCATCGTACGTCGCGAGAGTCTGACGGCCTGGACTACGCTCCCAAGGTCGCCGCGCATCAGCACCACGTCGGCGGCCTCAGCGGCGATGTCCGTTCCCGTGCCGACGGCCATCCCCACATCCGCCTGCGCGAGTGCGGGCGCGTCGTTGATGCCGTCACCTACCATCGCCACTACTTGTCCTTCGCTCTGCAGCCGCTTGAGTTCGGCGACTTTCCCCTCGGGAAGCACGCCGGCAACCACGCGGCTGATTCCGGCCTCGCGCGCGATCGCATTCGCGGTTCGCTCGTTGTCGCCGGTGAGCAGTACGATGTCCAATCCCAGTCGCCGCAGTTTAGCTATCGCTTCTCGCGACGTGCTCCTGATCGGATCCGCGATGGCGAGCAGCCCCGCAAGCTTGCCGTCGACGGACACGTACACCGCCGTCTTTCCTTCGCCCGACAGCCGCTCCGCATCGCCGCGCAACGGTGCGGCCTCCACGCCGCCGTCCGACACCATCGCTTCATTTCCCGCCACGACTTTCACTCCATCCACGACTCCGGACAATCCCTTGCCCGTCACTGTTGCGAACGATTCCACTGTTGCGCGCTGAATGCCACGCCCGTCAGCGTAGCGGACGACCGCATCGGCGAGAGGATGCTCGCTGGATCCTTCCAGCGACGCGGCCAGAAGCAGCAGACGCGCTTCGTCCTGGATCGGACCACCAGGCACGAGTACCACGTCGGTCACCGTCGGCTTTCCCTCGGTCACCGTACCGGTCTTGTCCATCGCAACCGTTGTGGGATCGCCCGCGCGCTGCAGCGCCTCGCCGCCCTTGATCAGCACGCCGAGCTCCGCGCCCTTGCCGGTTGACACCATGACTGCCGTCGGCACGGCGAGCCCCATCGCGCACGGACACGCGATGATCAACACCGCAACCGCCGCCGCGAACGCGCGCGCCGCGGGAGCCGAGTCCGCAGTGACGAACCAGGCCACGAACGTCGCGATCGCGATCGAGATCACAACCGGCACGAAGATGCCGCTGATCTTGTCGGCCATCCGCTGGATGGGCGCCCGCGAACCCTGCGCGTCGCGCATCAGCTTCACGATCTGCGCGAGCACGCTGTGGGAGCCGAGCGTCGTCGCGCGATACTGTACCGATCCCGTGAGATTGACCGTGCCGCCGATCACGCGATCTCCCTGTTTCTTCGCTACCGCGAGAGATTCTCCGGTGAGCATCGATTCATCGATCGCGCTCTCTCCGGCAAGCACTTCGCCGTCGACGGGAACCCGTTCGCCGGGCCGCAGCAGGATCGTGTCGTCGGGTTCCACGCTCTCGACGGGAAGGTCCATCTCCTGGCCATCGCGAAGTACGCGCGCCGTCTTCGGACGAAGATTAACGAGTCCTCTGAGCGCAGCGGTCGTCTCCTTCCTGGCGCGCGACTCCAGCGCGTTACCCGCCAGAATGAGAGCGATGATGATGATCACCGCCTCGTAGTAGACGTCAGGCGCGACTCCGCGACTCAGGAAGAAGTCGGGCCACACCGTCGCCAGCACCGAATACAGAAACGCCGCGCCGGTTCCAACGGCGATCAGCGTGTTCATGTCCGCCGAGTGGTGACGGAAAGCCATCCAGGCACGCGTGTAGAAATGCCGCCCCGCCCACAGCATCACTGCGACGGTGAGCAGGAGCAGGCCATAAGACAGGGCCTGCACTGGAATCGCGTACAGCCATGGCGCGACCGACTGCAGCCAGGGAGTGAGAGTGGTCATCGTCCAACGCATGAACGGATCGGCCACAGGCCCGTGCGCCTGACTCGCGGCCGCGGACATGAGCGGCATCGACAATACCATCGCGATCACGCCAGCGATGCCGCTCGCGACTGCCTTGCGCCTGAGGTCGGCGAACTCTTCCGCCTGCGCGCGGTCCCGGGCTTCCTGCTCGTCGAACGCCGTCTCGTCCGGCGGCGCCAGCTCGGCGCCGTATCCGGTCTTCCGCACCGCGTCGATGAGCCGCTCGGGGGTCGTTTCCGCGGGATCGTATGTAACAGTGGCGTTCGCCATCATGAGATTGACGGACGCGTCTTCGACACCGGGCTGTTTCTGCAGCGCAGACTGCACGCGGGACTGACACGCGGAGCAGGTCATTCCCGTCACCGGGATCCGAACCCTGGTGTGCGTCATTCTTCGGCGATCAGCGTTCCGCGCAGCATGCTCATGCCGCACATGAACTCGTACGTGCCGGCCTTCGGCGGCGTGATCTCGATCGTCGTTTTTTCACCCGTGGGGAGAAATTTCCGGACGCCGAAATCCGGGAAAACGACCTCTTCCGAACAGCTCGAGTTGTCCTTCCGATCAAACACGAGTCGCAGAGGAACGCCGGCCCGTGCGCGAATGGTCGAGGGCGAATATCCGCCGTCGACGATTATCAGGACCTCGGACCCCTTCACCATCGTCCCGGCGCGGCCCGCCATGAAGAAGTACCAGTTGACCCAGGCAATCCCTGCCAATCCGGCCATAATGACCACCCATTCTGTTGTCGTCATGCCTGGAATATAGATACCCCCTCCCCCTATCGCAAGGTTTGCGGAAACCGGCTGGACCTTGCGGCACGGGAGCCCCATGCGCGAGCGTCTTCGAGAGCCCGTCGTATCATGTCTAGCGATTTCCGGCGACCACTCGTGCCACGTGACCATCCGCGGCGCGGTCCAGCCGTCGCCCACTCTCCGCTGGAAGGCCGTCAAGGCGCCGGACCTGCTCGGCTAGAGGATCTACTGGAGGAAGCCGAGCGAGGTGGACTGAACCAGATCGCGGTTTGTCGGCAACGCTACCGAGTACAGGCTCGAGAACGTGATCGTCGGCAACTATTTCTTCGAAGTCGCCGCCGTCGACCGTGAAGGGCACGAGAGCATGGTGGCTTTCCCTCGCTGAGAACGGGTCGATGACATCGGGGTAGACCGTCGTAATGATTGGAGAGAAGACCTTGGTTTACGGCTGTTTACTTTCACCTTCGGCTACCGTAACGTTGAGACTCCCGTTCGGCTTGAAAGCGGTTCCTTGGAGATGAGCATGACCCCCCGTGCGCTCGCGCTTGCGGCGCTTTCGTGTGCCCTCGCAGCCGGCACCGAGGCGGCCGCCCAATCCGTCACCAATAAAGACAAGCCGGTCGGCCCTGCGGCTGAGGCGAGAGCCGAGCCCAAGAAAACGATCGGGCCCGCGGTCAGAATCGAAATCGTCAGCCTCAATGCCGCCCGGGGTCGCGCGAAGGTTTGCGTCCGCACGGAAGACCGTGGGGGCGGCATGGGGAAAGTCGCGCTGCTGGTTGACGGGGAGCAAGCAGCGTCGTCGCCGCCCGAGACTGCCATCGCCGAGACCGGCGAAGAATGCCCGTCCGCCGCCACGTTCGACATCGACGTGATACCCGGCCTCACGCAGCTCGAAGCCACGGCATTCGCCGACGACAACGTCACGCGGTCCGCGCCCGTGCGGGACAGCATTCGCATAAGAACTTCGACAGACACGACCACGCTCCATATCCTCACCGTAGGCATCAACGAATACGGGAGGAACGGCCCCGGGCGTCTTGCCTACGCCCGGGACGACGCCCGCGCATTCGCCGACTCGCTCCAGCGCCAGAGCCGGCGGCTGTTCGCGAGAGTACGAGTGCATTCGCTATACGACGGCGCCGCAACGAAGGATTCCATCCTCAGCAAGATCCTTCAGCTCGCGGACAGCGTGCGTCCGACGGACACATTCATCTTCTTCTACGCGGGCCATGGCACCGTAGCCGAAGTCAAAGGTGTCAACATGTTCTTCCTGCTTCCCGTGGACGTGACCGGGGAGCTGACGGGGCCCCGCCTTTTCCTCGGAAATGGACTGCGCGCAGGAGAGCTGCATGAGAGCATCAACCTGATCCGGGCTTCGTCGAAGCTCCTGGTTTTCGATGCGTGTAACACAGCGGCTCTCGGGCAGTATTTCGCGGAGAAGGAGAACCTGCCAACGCTGAACAGCCTGCGCCCGACGGACAACGTCGGAATCCTGGCGGCTGCCGGCCCCTCCAGCCCGGCGAAGGAGTCGGCCACGCTGAGGCAGGGATTCTTTACGGCCGCGCTGCTGTACAACCGTCCGAAGCCCGGAGAGCGGCCGCGGATTCAGGACGTCGCCCAGTTCATCACTCAGACGATGAACGCCTGGAATCAGCTGAGTAAGACGAACCCGGCAATGGAGAACCAGCTCCCCTGGATGAGAGCGCCCGTGGCGGGCGACTTTCAGCTCATAGTCAAGCCGCTCGTTCCCCAGGGCTGATGAGCCGCGCCTACCCGCGTAGTTGGATCTCGAGGGTCGAGATTCGGATGAAGACGCGCGGCCCGCTCAGGCTGGGGGTCTCGGTCGCGCTTCTCGCATCCTCGCTCCAGACCGCGACCGCGCAGACGGGCGGCGGCGGTGAAGGCGGCTATGCCGGCCCGGCACGGCACGCTGCGTCCCGCCCGATCGCGATCGGGGCCCGCCTCGAGTCACAGCTGGGTGCCGGGGACCCGACGTTCCACGATAGCTCCCACTTTCAGGTCTGGAAGTTCTCGGCACGCACCGGAGAGGATCTCGTCGTCGCGCTCGAGTCTCGCGACTTTGAAGGCTTCCTCATGCTCGTGACCGCCGAAGGCAATACGGACCAGCCGCTTCAGGTCGCGATCGCCGACTCGGAAAAGAGAGCGCGGCTGTCCCTGCGCGTTCCGTCCGACGGGGAATACCTCATCGTGGCGAACACGATGCGACCGCGAGCTATGGGCCGGTATCAGCTGTCACTCGAGACGCTGGCGGCGGCCTGCGCGGCCGGCGGTCCTTGCGCCGTGCAGTCAACCAGCACCGGCGGCGATCTGGTGTCACTCAACAGCATCAACGTCGAGGCTGCTCGGGTGGTCGCGCTTGGCGATTCGCTGGGGGGCGAGCTTGCGGTGACGGACGCGCAGCTCCGGGATAGCAGTCGCTTCGACGCGTGGCGGTTCGAGGGACGGGCCGGAGAGAAAGTCGTGATTGATTACGCCGCCTCTGATTTCGACACGTATCTCATATTGGCGCGGCAGACCGCCACCGGCCCCGAGTCCATCCGCGAGAACGACGACGTCGCCGGCCACCCGAACTCGCAGCTTGCCGTCGAGCTCCCGCAGACCGGCACCTACGTGATCGTCACGACCAGCCTGCAGCCCAACAAGCTTGGCCGGTACACTCTGCGTTTGAGAGCCATGGCTGAGGCATGCGCGGCAGGCGGACCGTGCGAGCCCGTCGCCGCCTCGGGCCCGAGGGCGCCGCTGTTCGCATCCATTCGCGGCGCGCCCGGCGCTCCCATCGCGCTCGCCGACACGGTGTCGGCGCGGCTCAGCCGCGGCGATGCCACCCTCGGCGACGGCACGTCCTTCGACGCATACCGCTTCAGCGGAGCCGCCAATCAGGAAGTCGCGATCCTCCTCTCCTCCCTGGCGCCGGACATCGGCCGGTTCGACACGTTCCTGCACCTCCTGCGCGTCGAGAGCGACAGTATTGTGCGGATCAAGTCCGACGACGACGGCGGCGCGGGGACCAATTCGATGGTCACGGCCCGGTTGCCGGTCAGCGGCGAGTACATCATCCTGGCGAACGGGCTCGGCGCCGCGGATACCGGCAACTATTCACTGTCGCTGCTGCGCCTTTCCGACGTGTGCGAATCGCTACGCGTGTGCGAGGTCGACGCGGAGCTGCCGCAGGCTTCACCCGAGGCCACGATTCTGGCGGCTCCCGCCACAGCGATCGCGCTGGGTGATTCGATCGCCGGAAGACTTGCGACCGACGGCCCGCGACTCCCCGACGGAAAGCCGTTCCAATCCTGGAAGTACACGGCCCGCGCGGGAGAGCGGGTTGTCATCACGAACAGATCGAAGGACTTCGACGCGTACCTCTATCTCTATCGTGTCACCGGCGGCAGCCTCCGGGAGCTCGATCGAAATGACGACGGCGGTGGAGGTCTCGACGCGCAACTATCCGTCGAGCTCGCGGAGGCGGGCGACTATCTGATCGTCGCCGGAAGCTTTTCCACGAGTGCGACCGGGGAGTATGGTCTCGTGATCGAGGAGATGATCGCGGCGTGCGCGGCGGGCGGGCCGTGCGCTCCGGGCGAGACGTCGGCGGGGCGCGCGCGACTGCTTCCAGCGGCAACTGCCCCGTTCGCGGCTTTTCCGGCCGCCGACACGATCAACGCGACGCTGCCTCTCTCGGCCCCGCAGCTGTCCGGCCGCGGTCGCTTCCAGTCGTACCGGTTCGACGGCCGGGCGGGCGAGCGGATCGTAATCGCGATGAACGCTGAGCAGTTCGATCCGTATCTCGACCTCGCGCTGCTTCGGGGCACGTCCCTCAGCGTCATCGGCAGCGACGACGACGGTGGTGAAGGCACGAACGCCAGGCTGGTTGCCGTCCTCCCCGAGGCGGGCACATACCTGCTGGTCGCTTCGGCCCTGAGCGGCGACAGCACACGCGGCGTCGGCTCGTACACGCTCAGCCGGGGTTCGTGCGACGACGCGTGCGCGGCGGACGACGGCACGCCGGCGGTTCGCCGGCCGGCCCTGGGGCAGCTAGCGCTGGGGGCAGAGCGCAGACCGATCCCCCGCGGCGGAGTGACCGCGGATTCCTTGACCACGGCAGCCGTGCGTCGTACACCCGGCGCCACGTTCCATGCGTATTCGTTCCAGGGGACGGCGGGACGTACGCTGCGCGCGTCGCTCCAGTCCACGGAGCTCGATCCGTACCTCGTGATCTTCCGGCTCGAAGGCGATTCCCTCCGGATGATCCAGTCCGATGACGACGGCGGCGAGAGCACCAACTCGCTCATCGAGTGGCAGATCGACCGCACCGCGACGTACGTGATCGTGGCGACGGCGTACACGGGCTCGTCAGCTGGCTCGTATCTGCTACACGTCGCGCAGGGCGAGCAATCCGAAGGCGCGCAGTTCGCGGCCATGGTCGAGGCCGCGGGGGCGCGGGCACAGCTCGGCCGTGCGCTCGCGGCGCCGCATCGCGCGCTTCAGAGGGGAGTGCCCGTTACCGGCGAGATCGGCGAGCAGACGTTCAGGCTTCCGGGCAAGGGCCGCTTTCAGTCCTTCAGGTTCACCGGAAGAGCGCGCGAGCGCGTGGTGATCACCATGGAGTCGAGCGCCATCGACCCGTACCTGTACCTCGCGTCGATCTCGGGAGAGGCGCTGAGAATCGTCGGTACCGATGACGACGGCGGCACAGGCGTGAATTCGCGCCTGGTGGCGACGCTGCCGTCGACGGGCGAGTACCTGGTCGTCGCAACAGCATATGGCGCCAGCGACACCGCGCGCGTCGCCGGCTACACGGTCGAGCTCGACTCGTGCGACGATGCCTGTGCCGCCGAAACGACCGACGAATCGTCTTCGTCCGCGGACGGCGCGACCGCCCAGCGGATCCTTCGCGCTCCGAGGCGAACGTTCGAGCCTGGAGTCCCGCTGCGAAGCGCGCTCGTCGTGGGCGACTCGACGCTGTCCGACGGCTCGTACTTCCACGCGTACGCTCTCGAAGCCACGGCCGGCTCGACATTGCGCGCGTCGTTGGAGTCGTCCGCCTTCGACACGTTCCTTTACCTCTATCGCATCGAGGGCGACTCGCTCGTTCGCGTGACGTTCGACGACGACACCGGCGAGGACACGAATTCGCTGATCGAGTGGAGCGTGGATACGACCGGCAGCTACATTCTCGTGGCCAACGCTCTTTCCCGCGATTCGCACGGCGCATACACGCTCACCGTCTCCCACTCGACCCCGCAGCGCCGGTCGCACTGACGGCCTGGCACCGATTACACCCCGCACCTCTTCAGCTCACCCGAACCAATCAAGGCAACCATGCTTGCGCCCATCGTGCAGTCCTCGGCTTTCACGCTGCTAGCCGTTCTTCTCGTCGCTTGCTCCGGCGGCGGTGACGGCAAGGCAAAAGGCTCGGTTTCCAAGGACGCTTTCCTTTCTTCCGTCAGCACGGCCGCCAAGTCCGCGCCCAATTCGCTGGTGGCCGGGCAGGCCGTCACGGGCACGCTCGAGACGACGGATCCGCAGTTCCCCGACCAGAGCCACTACGACCAGTGGACTTACGACGGAAAACAGGGTGAGCAGATCCAGATCACGCTAGAATCATCCGCGTTCGACGCGTACCTTCTGCTGGGACGGCAGAACGGCGAGAGCGTCGAGCCGATCGAGCAGGACGACGACGGCGCGGGCGGCACCAACGCTCGCATCTCCGTCGCGCTCCCCGCCGACGGCACGTATCTCGTGATGGCGAACAGCTTCGGCGAAGGCGCGACCGGCGCGTACACTCTGCGCGTGGACCGGGGCGGAGCCGCCAGCAGCACGACGCCGCGTCCGACCGCGATCGATTTCGCCGTGCGCTATCCCGGCGGCGGTGATCCCAAGGGTCGCTACGCCGTAATGGTCGGAATCGACGACTACCAGGGCATCGCGAACAACCTGAACGGCCCGGTCGCCGACGCGCGGCTCATGGGCCGGATTCTCGTCGAGCAGTACGGCTTTCTCCCCGCGAACGTGATCTACATCACCGACCGCGAGGCGACGAGGGAGCACATTACGGAAGCGTTTCTACGACACTTGGGACAGGCGGGACCGGAAGGTGTCACCGTCTTTTACTACTCCGGTCACGGCATGCAGATGGAAGAAAACCTCGCGCTTACCGGCGCGATGGATCCGGAGCCGGACAACGTCGACAAAGCGCTCGTCATGTGGGGAGCCGACGGGCGCGGCGGCATACTGCTGGACGATGAGCTCGGCTTTCTCGCGAGCCGTCTCCGCACGGACCGAGTACTGATGATCATGGACGCGTGCTTCTCCGGCACGGGCACCAGGGGTGGCGCTGGCGGACAGGCCAAGGAAGTGAAGTTCAGCGATGTGAAAGGCAACCTCACTGTCCCGACTTCGTTCCTGACGGACGGCGCGCCGGCGGGCTCGAGCGCGAGCAAGTCAGGTGACGCGACGGATCTGTTGGGCGAGCCTGATCGCCATCTGCTCCTCGCGGCGTCGTCTGACGATCAGCTGTCGTGGACGGCATCCGGCTGGCCGAAGTACGGCGGCACGATCAGCGTGTTCACGTACTATCTCGCGGAAGCGATGGAAGCATCGGCTCAGAACGCGACCTTCGCGCAGGTGATGCAGGGCGTCAGCAGCAAGACCCTGGCATACACACAATCCAATTACAACGCACGGCAATCGCCACAGCCGGAGGGACGGAGCAGCAGCTCATCGATCCGGGAATTTCTGCGCCAACGCTAGGAACCGCACATGAGAAGGCTCTTCGCGTTCGTCGGCGCCGCGCTGGCGCTTTCACTCACCGGCTTCTCCGGCGCCGGCGAACGTGGTGTACAACGAGCTCCCCGGCATCTGTCGCTGCTCATCGGCGCGGGGAACTACAGGTACGCGAGCGAGTGGAAGGATCTCAAGAACCTGAAAGGCCCCCGCACCGACGTGCGGCGAATGCAGCACGCGCTGCGTCGCTGGGGCTTCCGGGAAGGTCCCGAGAGCCAGCGCGTGCTGGTGGATAACCAGGCCTCGAAAGCCGGAATAGAAGCCGCGTTTCGCTGGCTTGCATCGCAGGCGACCGACAGCAGCGACGTCGTGGTGATCTATTACTCGGGACATGGCTCCTGGGCGCCGGACGCGAACATCGACGCGATCAGGACGAAAGACGAGGCGCGCGTTACGCCGGGCGACGGTTTCGACGAAGCGCTGGTGCCGTGGGACGTACGCGATCCCCACAATCCGAGACAGCTGCTGTTGGACGACGAGATCGGCGCAATGCTCGACCGGCTTGGCACGGCGAACGTGACGATGATCGTGGACGCGTGCTTCTCGGGCACGGTCACCCGCGGCTCGCCCGATACGAGCTCGGCCGCGCCCGTCGCGCGCGGGCCGCGACCGCCCCTGAACGCCACGCTCGGATCCGGCGACATGTTCGAGGGAGCTCATAGGGCCAGCCACACCCTGTTGACCGCAGCGTCCGCGTACGAGCTGGCGTACGAGAAGACGTTCCACCCCGGCGCCGTGGTGTCGGGTGTCTTCACGCGCCATCTGGCGGAGGCGCTCGATGGCGCCGGTCCGGCCACGCGGTTCGACGACCTCCTGCAGCAGATACGAACGAAGGTGGGACAGACGCAGACACCGCAGCTCGAGGGAGACCGCGCCGCTCGCATCTTCCGAGTCGGAGAGAGGGCCCGGATTCCGACGCGCGGATATGCGTTGGTTCTGCCCCTGGGACCGCGCCGCGTTGGATTGGACGCTGGCGCTCTGCACGGCGTGCGCAAGGGCACGGTGTACGACGTCTACGGCCCCGACGAAACCGATTTCCGGGATGGGCGCCTCGCGCAGGTCCGGGTGGACTCCGTCCTGGAAGCATCTTCGTTCGCGAACGTGCTGCCCGACGGAAGGGCGATACCGAGATCCGCGCGGGCAACCATAAGTCGCGTCCCCGCGGGCGCCATGGCGCTCGACC
>JBKJKB010000192.1:0-9549 GCA_046597675.1 Gemmatimonadaceae bacterium | reverse complement strand
CCGGCCTGATGCGTCCCGATAATGGAATCGGCGGATGAGCTCGCGCCTCCAAAGCTCGCGGCCATGCCGCCGCCCTTTCCAGCCTGCATCAGCACTACCCCGATGAGGAGCAGCGCGTCGATAATCAGAATGACGATCAGAAATGTGTACATCGGGTCCGTGTGGGGATTGTTGGTGCGTCAATATCGCGGATACTGGCGCGTTATCCAAGTCCGCGCGCGCGATCAGCCCGTCTCACTCGCCCGAGGCGAGCTCTCCCGGAGCGATCTCAGCCGTCAGGCGCGTGCGTACGATCGGTATCCAGCTGCCGGTGTCGAGGCTCGCCCCGCCGACCAGTACACCATCCACGTCGGGAGCCGAAAGCAGCGCTGGCGCGTTTCCGGAATTGACGCTTCCGCCGTACAGCACCGGAATAGCGCGTGCGCGATCGCCGACGATCGCCTTGAGCTCGGAGCGAATAACGCCGTGGACCGAGCTGGCGTCATCGGGGGTCGCATTGCGTCCCGTGCCGATCGCCCAAACCGGCTCGTAGGCGACGATTGGATTGAACGCGTCGATCCGCTCCAGCCTGGAGAAACCGGCTCTGAGCTGACGAAGCACGACTTCTTCCGTCTTGCCAGCTTCGCGCTCCTCGAGCGTCTCGCCGACGCACAGCATCGGGCGCAGTCCGGCGCGCTCCGCCGCCGCGCATTTTTTGGCGCACTCTTCATCGGTCTCGCCAAAAACATGGCGCCGCTCCGAGTGTCCCACGAGCACGACAGTCGCGCCCGCGTCGCGCGCGATCTGACCCGAGATCTCGCCGGTGAATGCGCCCAGGTCTTCCCAGTGGATGTTCTGCGCCCCAACCAGTATGTCCGAGCGTCCTTCCACTTCATGGTCAACCGTTTCGATCGACGCGGCCGGCGGAAAAAAGATGATCGTGCGGTCGTAGTGCCGCGGGTACTGGGTGAGGAACGTCTTCAGGAACGCGCGAGCCTCGCTTGGCCCGTGGTTCATCTTCCAGTTCGCGGCGAAAATGGGATGGTTCATGCTGCGCGATCCTCGAGGGCTTCCACGCCCGGCAGCGGCTTGCCTTCCAGAAACTCGAGGGAAGCACCGCCGCCAGTCGACACGTGACTCATCCGTTCGCTCAATCCCGCCTCCGCTACCGCTGCGGCCGAGTCTCCGCCGCCGACGATCGTAACCGCGCCCTTGTCCGTCGTCGCCGCCATCGCGCGCGCGATCGCTTGCGTGCCCCCGGCGAACGCCGGCGTCTCGGATACTCCCATCGGTCCGTTCCAGATGATGGTCCTGGCTGACGCAATCGCGCGGGCGTACGATGCCGCGGTAGCGGGCCCGATGTCGAACATCCCCTCGCCCGCCGGGATTGCGGCACGGTTTACGGTGTGGGCGCGGTCCGGCTGATCGATGGTCGGCGCGACGATCGCGTCGTGCGGCAGGATGAGCTTGGTGCCGGCACGATCGAGAATGTCCTTCGCCATCTCCACGCGGTCTTCCTCGACGAGCGATCTCCCGGTCTCAAGTCCCATGGCGCGAAAGAATGTGCACGCCATCGCCCCGCCGATGAGCATCGCGTCCACCTTCGGAAGCATCTGCTCGATCACGTCTATTTTGCCGGAGATCTTGGCGCCGCCGAGTATCGCGACGAACGGACGTTTGGGATCGGCGAGCGCCTTGCCCAGGTAATCCAGCTCCTTCTCGAGCAGCAGGCCAGCCACCGCGGGCCTGAGATACGCGGCGACGCCGGTCGTGGACGAGTGCGCGCGGTGTGCCGCCCCGAAAGCGTCGTTCACGTAAAAGTCACCCAGCTCGGCGAGCGCGCGCGATAACCGCGGCTCGTTCTCCTCCTCGCCACCGAGAAAGCGCGTGTTCTCGAGCAGCAACACTTCGCCTTCCTTCAGCGAGTGGGTCGCATGGATCGCTTCGTCGGTGTCGGTGCTCTCGACGAACTGGACCGGCTTGCCAAGAAGCTCCTCGAGCCGGATTGCAACGGGCTGCAGAGAGTACTTCGCGTCCGGCTTTCCCTTCGGCCTTCCGAGATGCGACAGCAGCACGACGCGCGCGCCGCGGTCGGTCAGATGCCTGATCGTGGGGAGCGACGCTTTGATCCGCGAATCGTCGGTGATTCGCGCGCCTTCCAATGGCACGTTGAAATCACAGCGCACGAGCGCACGCTTGCCCCGCACCTGGTCGTCTGGTACGTCTCTCACCGTTTTCTTGTCCATTGGAGTGCTGCCGAGCTACAACCGGGCGCCGATGAACCGCAACAGATCCACACAGCGTGAAGCGTATCCCCACTCGTTGTCGTACCAGCCGGAAACGTTCACCAGCGTGCCGTCGACCACGTTCGTGCTCTTCGCATCGAGGATGCACGAATGCGGGTTGCCGATGTAGTCGACCGAAACCAGCTCCTCCTCGGAGTAGGCAAGAATCCCTTCGAGCGATCCCTGCTCCGCAGCTTCGCGAAATGCAGCGTTCACTTCCTCGCGTGACGTAGCCCGCTCCACCTCGACGGCCAGCACCGTGAACGACACATCGGGCGTCGGCACGCGGATCGCCGTGCCGTCGATCTTGCCCTTGAGCTCCGGAATGACCAGCGAAGTCGCCTTTGCTGCGCCCGTCGTCGTGGGAATCATCGAGACAGCGGCCGCGCGCGCCCGCCGCAGGTCCTTGTGCGGCAGATCGAGGATCGACTGATCGTTGGTGTAGCTGTGGATCGTGACCATCGAGCCGTGCTTGAAGCCGAACCGGTCGCGGATGACCTTGACCATCGGCACCAGACAGTTCGTCGTGCACGACGCGTTGGAGATGATCGAGTGCATGGCGGGATCGTACTTGTCGGCATTGACCCCCAGAACGACGGTGAGATCCTCGCCTTTGGCGGGCGCCGAGATGATGACTTTCCTGGCGCCGGCATCGATGTGCTTGCGGGCGTCCCTGGCGTCGGTGAAGCGGCCCGTCGACTCCAGAACGATGTCCACGCCGAGCGACTTCCACGGCAGGGCCGCCGGATCCTTCTCGGAGAGAACCTTTACTTCATCGCCATCGATCACGACGGCGCCTTCCTTCGACTCGACGGTGCCATCGAACATGCCGTGCACGGAGTCGTACTTGAACAGGTGCGCCAGCGTCTTCGTGTCGGTGAGGTCGTTCACGGCCACGAAGTCGAGATCGGAGACGCCGGTCTCCTTCGCGGCGCGCAGCACCTGCCGTCCAATGCGGCCGAAGCCATTGATTCCTACGCGTATCGTCATTCGAAGGCTTTCTCTAGTTGTGATTATCGGGTTCAGACGGCGTCGCTCGTAGAGCGTGCGCGGCCGAACGTAACGTAACTTATTATTCGCGCGCCGTGGTCGTACAGGACGCCTGCACAGGCGTTCAGCGTGGAGGCGGTGGTGATGACGTCGTCGACCAGCACCAGGTGGGCGCCCCGCAGCTTCGCTTCCGACCCTGCGACCACCGTAAATGCGCCGGCGACGTTGGCGAGACGCTCACCCGGCGTGAGTCTCGTCTGCGTCTTTGTCTTTCGCTGCCGCTGAAGAACACCCGCCCACACCGGGACCGACCAGCTTCTGGCGATCACCCGCGCCAGCAGCTCGCTCTGGTTGTAACCACGCTCGCGTTGCCGCGCCCGCGCGAGCGGCACGGGGATCAGCGCCGTGCGCTCGGCAATGACGTCCGCCGGCCAGTCGGTCCTCGCCATCTTCGCGCCCATCGGCTCGGCAACCTTGAGCCACCCTCCGTACTTGAGCGCGTGGACTACCGCGCCGCCGCAGCCCTCGGGGACCCAGCAGACCGACCTGCATGCGCGCACGTACTGCGGGAGAAGCTCGCACCACGCGCACGAGTCGTCGGCGCGAGGATGACCGCACCGGTCGCAGCGGGGGTGCGGCAACAAATGGACGCGAGCCCAGCAGCGCGGGCAGACCAGATCCCGCTCACTCTGCCCCGCCCCGGTCAGCTGGTCGCACGCGACGCACACGACCGGGAGCAGCAGCGACGCTACGTCGCTAAGTAACCGCCGCCCACATTGCTTCGCGGTTCGGCTCCCGCCCGAACCAACGTTGAAAGGAGAGCGCCGCCTGCTCGACGAGCATGGCGAGCCCGTCTCCGGCGCGGTGCCCTCGCTCGCGCGCGGCGCGGACCCAGGGAGTGTCTCCCTTGCGGTAGACGAGGTCGATGACGGCCGCGCGCTCGGGGATCCGCCCGACCGCCACGGGGAATCCTTCATCGAGCAGGCCGATGGAAGTCGCATTCACCACAATCGTAGCTCCAGACAGCGCTTCCTCGATCACTATCTCCGCGCGGGCAACATCGGGATACCGCGAGCACAGGCGCAGCGCGCGGTCATGGTCGCGATTGTACACCCGCACCGTGGAGTCACGCCAGTCTCCGATCGCCGTCAGCACAGCCGCCGCGGCTCCGCCCGCGCCAATGAGAGCGACACGCTCGCAGCCTGGCGGACAGCCCAGAACCCGGCGGGCGAGCGCATGAAATCCCGCAACATCCGTGTTGTCCCCGACCAGCTCTCCGTCCTCGACCCACCACACGTTCACCGCATCGGCAAGCGCGGCGGTGGGCGTCAGGCGGTCACAGATGCGCGCGAGCGCTTCCTTGTGGGGGATGGTCACGTTCCCGGCTGCTCCCGACGCGACGAGCGCCGCCATTTCGTTCGCCAGACGCTGCGGCGCAACGTCGATCGCCTCATATGTCATGTCCAGTCCGGCGCTCGCGAGCGCGGCGCCGTGCAGGACCGGCGAGAGCGAATGGGATACGGGATGTCCGAGCAGAACGAGACGGCTCGGCGTGCTCGCGCGGGTCACCGGCCTAGTGCGGAAGGCCGCGAGCCGAGATTATTTCTATCGCGAGCGCGACCTGCCGGTCGATGTCGTCGGCCGATTCGCGATACGCCTCGATGTGCTGGCCGAACGGATCCGTGACAGAGTTCGAAGTCTTGCCGTTCGACGCGTAATCGTCGAGAAGAAATGTCTTTCCCTCTCCGCCCATGGCGATTGCGCTGGCGACGTGGTTCTCGGAGAGGCCGAGGATCATATCGCTGTCGCGGACCAGCTCGGGTGTCAACGGCTGGGACCGGTGCGAAGCGAGGTCGAGTCCGCGCTCGAGCCCAACGAGTATTGCGCCTTCGGACGCGCCCGCGCCCCCGATCGCTCCGGTGCCCGCGCTCACGAACGTCACGCCGTTCAACCCGCGCTCGGTGGCGACCTTGCGCGCTGCCGCTTCCGCAAGCGGGCTCCGGCACGTGTTCCCCGTGCACACGAACAGGACCTTCACGGTGCCTCGCATATCAGATCCGCGACAACCTCGCGCAGCGCGGACGACGCGACCGCGCCCGGGCGAATCACGCGCGGCTGAAGCGCGGTGCAGTCCACCACGGTGGACGGTGCCGAACTCGTGAGCCGGCCACCGTCGAGTACGCGCAGCTTTCCGCCGGCGGCTGCGCCCATCCATTGTGCCAGGATCTCTCCCGCCGATGTCGCGGGCGGAGTGCCGGGACGATTCGCGCTCGTGGAGGTGATCGGATCACCGTACGCGCGGATCAGGCGGCTGGTCGCGGGATGCGGTGTCCAGCGCACGGCTATTCCGCCTTCGGGTCCGCGCAGCTCGGGCGGGACGCGCTTCTCGCCACCCGGCAGAACGAGCGTCAGCGGGCCGGGCCAGAACTTCGCGGCGAGCGCGGACGCCGCGGGCGTCAGGTGAAGGTCGAGACGCGCGAGCATGTCGCTCCCGGAGATCAGCAGCAGGAACGGTTTACCAGGAGGCCGCCCCTTAAACCGGATCAGCTCCTGCACGGATTCATGGTCCACCGCGCCGCCGAATCCGTACACCGTCTCCGTGGGGTAGGCCAGCACCCGACGGGCGTTGAGGTGCGCGATCGTGCCCGGCAGTGCGGCCTCGATCTCCTTGTCCGACCAGAACGGTATCGCGCGAACTTCGGCGGTCATTCCTGCAAAGTATGCAGCGCTTCCGCTCGTGCGAAGTCCGCCTCTTCCGTGATCTTCATCGCGCGCTCGCTCCCTGGTACGACGACCACGGGCAGACCGAGCAGCTCGCATAGCGAGGCATCATCGGTCGCGGTGAGCCGGTTCGCGCGCGCGTGCGTGTAGGCGCGCTCGATCATGTCGCGCGGAAAAGCCTGCGGCGTCTGCGCCCGCCAGAGTCCGCCACGATCCATGGTCTCGACGATCGCGCCTGAATCATTAACTCGCTTGAGCGTGTCGGCGACGGGCAAAGCCGGGACGGCTCCATTGCCGCGGCGCGCTTCAGAGATGACGCTCTCGATCACCGAAGCCGGCACGAGCGGGCGCGCCGCATCGTGCACTACGATTATCTCGCACTCCGGCGGCAGATCCTCGATGCCGTTGGCGACAGAATCCGACCGCTCCCGCCCGCCCACGGAAATCAGCAGTCGCTCGACGTCGCATTGAAAGAGCCACGCCGGCGGGTCGCCCGCGTGCCCGCGCGGCAGCACGCACACCACCATCGCCACGTCGTCCCGGTCGTGAAAGGCCTGCACGCTGTGCAGCAGCATCGGCTTCCCCGCGACCCAGCGGAACTGCTTGAGTTCCGTCGAGCCGGTGCGACTTCCCTTGCCGGCGGCCACGATCACGACGCCTACGTCACGGGCGACAGCGCTCACGCAAAGACCGTCTCGAACAGCTCTTGTACAGTCGCGGCGCCCCGCACGGTCACGCCCTTGACGGATCGCTGCGGCACGCCGCGCGTGGCGACGTATGCGCGGGTGATGCCGAGCTTGGCGCCTTCCGCGAGCCGGCGCTCGACCTGCGCGACCGGCCTGATCTCGCCGCCGAGCCCGACCTCGCCGATGAACATCGCGTCGGGCGGGAGCGCGCGGTCGAACACGCTCGACGCCAGCGCGGTCGCGACGGCCAGGTCGCCCGCAGGCTCCTGCATCCTGATCCCGCCCGCGATGTTGAGGAACACGTCCATCTGGGAGAACGAAAGGCCGGCGCGCCGCTCGAGCACGGCGAGGAGCAGCGCGAGCCGCTTCGAATCGTATCCCGTCGCTACTCGCTGCGGTGTGCCGTAGCCCGATTTCGCCGCCAGTCCCTGCACCTCCACGAGCAGAGGACGCGAGCCTTCCATCAGCGCGGTGACCGCGCTGCCCGACGTGTCGCGCGATCTGTCGCCGAGGAACAGCTCCGATGGATTGCCGACGGCTACCAGACCCTCGCCACTCATGCGGAACACGCCGATCTCGTCCACGCTGCCGAACCGGTTCTTGGTGGCGCGCAGCACGCGGTGCTCGGCGGTGCCCTCGCCCTCGAAGTACAGCACGGTGTCCACGATGTGCTCGAGCGTCTTCGGACCCGCGATCCCGCCGGTCTTCGTCACGTGACCGACGACGAGCACGGCGGTCCCGCTGTCCTTGGCGAACCGCATGAGTCGCGCGGCGCACTCGCGCACCTGACCGACGCTTCCGGGCGCGCCTTCCAGCTCTTCGGTGTACATCGTCTGAATCGAGTCCACGAACATCACGTCGTACCGTCCGGCTTCCGCGGTCGCGATGATGGTTTCGAGCGAGGTCTCGTTCAGCAGCTCGACGTCGCCCGCGCCGTCGGTGAGCCGGTCGGAGCGGAGCTTCACTTGCAGCGCTGATTCTTCACCCGAGACGTACAGGGCGTGCAGCGGACGCGCCTGCAGACGCGCGGCGACCTGCAGCAACAGCGTGGACTTCCCGATCCCCGGCTCACCCCCGACCAGGACCATCGATCCGGGAACGACGCCGCCGCCCAGCACGAAATCGAACTCGTTGATCCCGGTGGTCCAGCGCGAACTCTCGGCACCGCTCACGTTGCGGAGGATGGACGTCGGGCCGGCAGCGTGCCCGCTCTTCCGCGTGCGCGCCGGGCTCTTCCCCGTCTTGCGCGCGGCCATCGGCTCTTCCACGAGCGTGTTCCACTCGCCGCACACATCGCAGCGCCCGGCCCATTTGGGATGGTCGGCGCCGCAGCCGGTGCAACGGTGAATGGTTACCGGTTTTGGGCTCACGTCACGAAAGTCCTAGTCAATGGAAGGGGAATCCAAGTTTGGAGAGTCCCAGTTTCGAGAAACCAGTTGGAAGTGAATGCGCCGATCGCCCGCAGCTACTCCTCACTGGTCCACTCGACACTGGCACCCTCCGAACTTGGATTCCATTTCGGTACGCCAGGAGCCAGTCGCGCGGGCAAACCGATCACTGGCAACCGTCAACCTGTCCTTACGATCTCCGGCCCCGTCGATCTCGCCGAGAAATTGTCGAAGCGCGTGTATGCCTTGTTGAAGTACAGGTTCACCAGCCCCGTCGGCCCGTTGCGCTGCTTGCCGACGATGATCTCCGCCCGGCCCTCGAGCGAGTTGCCGTCCTTGTCCGTCGCGCCGTCGTACACTTCCTGCCGGTAGATGAACATCACGAGATCGGCGTCCTGCTCGATCGCGCCGGACTCTCTAAGATCGGAGAGCTGCGGCCGCTTCCCTTCTCCCGTACGCTGCTCCGGCGCGCGCGACAGCTGCGACAGCGCGATCACCGGCACGTTCAGCTCGCGGGCGAGCGCCTTGAGCGACCGCGAGATGTAGCTGATCTCCTGCTGCCTGCTCTCCACGTTCGTCGGGCCCTGCATGAGCTGCAGGTAGTCCACGATCACCATCTGCACGTCGCTCTCCATTTTCAGCCGTCTGGCTTTGGAGCGAAGCTCGAGCAGGGTGAGTCCGGGCGTGTCATCGATCCATATCGGGGCGTGGCTTAGCAGCCCCGCGGCGCGGCCGAGCCGCACGAACTCCTCGTCCTGCAGCTTGCCCTTTCGCAGCCGCTGCGCGTCCACTCGTCCCTCGGCGGTGAGCAACCGCTGCACGATCGCTTCCTTGCTCATCTCCATCGAGAAAATGCAGATGGGGATGTTGTTGTCGAGCGCCGAGTTCTGCGCGATGTTCAGGGCGAACGCCGTCTTACCCATCGACGGGCGCGCGGCGATGATGACGAGATCGCTCGGCTGGAACCCGGCGGTGATCTCGTCGAGGTCCTTGAAGCCGCTGCCGACACCGGTGAGCGAGGCACCGCTGCTCTGGAGCTTCTCGATCCGCTCCATCGTGGGCCACAGCAGCTCCTTGATGCGCGTGAACGCCTCGCGTCCGCGCGACTTGTTGATCTGGAAGATCTTGTGCTCGGCTTCGTCGAGCAGCTCCGGCGCCGCGAGCGGCGAATCGAAGGCGTCGCTGACGATTCCCGTCGAGACTTCGATGAGACGGCGCCTGAGCGCTTTCTCTCGTACGATCTTGGCGTGGTACTCGACGTTGGCCGCGGTCGGCACCATGTCGAGCAGCTCGGAGATGTAGTCCTTGCCGCCGGCGGCCTGGAGATCGCCCCGCCGCGACAGCTCTTCCGAGAGCGTGAGCGGATCGATGACGTCTCCGCGCTCGGCGAGAGCGAGGATGGCGCGGATGATCCTGCGGTGCGCCTCGCGATGAAACATCGAGTCGTCCACGAACTCCGTCGCACGGAGTACCGCGTCCGAATCGAGCATCATCGCGGAG